>JACPDV010000133.1 GCA_016183835.1 Armatimonadota bacterium | reverse complement strand
GCGTGCCGGCCGGCCTGCGCCGTCAGCGCCCGGAACAGCGCCCGGTCGTAGGCGGCCGTCAGGGATGCCCAGTGCCGGCGAGTCGGCCAATCGCCGGCGGGCCGGATCCGGTGCAACCCCCACTGGTCGCGCCAACCCGCGAGCACCACCGACTCCGCCAGGCCGGCCAGGCACGCTGCGATCAGATCGTCCGGGCTCGGACCGAATCCGCCGGACGCGCTGGTATGGTTGTGGAGGTGGACGGCACCGTGCCACTGATCGAGAACGCTCATCCCGAGTGGCAGGTCGTCATCAGGATAGTGCAGCGCAAGCGCTTCGCCACGGTACCGGAACAGCTCGTTGCCGGCCAGGTCGAAGAACACGCCCACCTCGACCGCGCTGGTGGTCAGCTCCCGCGCCGCCTGCCTCAGGCCGCGGTCAACACGCACCATGCCCCGGGGACTCGCCATGCCGCTCTCGTCGACTCGCTCCCGTCGCGCCGCGAACCGCTCGCGCAACGCCGCCTGCAACGCCGGCCCGCCGCCGGCCCGTGCCGCCGCGACCTGCTGCTCCGCGCGCTGCAACCGTGCTGACATCATCCGCCCGTCAGGCCTGCCCGAGACTCTCCAGCCGGCGCTGCTTCGCGCGCCGCCAGTACTCGTTCAGTCCCAGCAGCTCGTACTCGCGCAGGATCTCGCCGATGGGCACGGTGTCGCTCGTGATCACGTAGCGCGCCTCGGGCGTGTAGTAGTCGAAGTGGAGCTGCGGCCCGTACTTGGCCAGCATCTCGTCCATCTTCCCCCAGTTGTAGTCCATGTGGAGCTGCACCGAGTTGAGGTTCACCTCGGCGGTGACCAGCAGCTCGTAGGTGGCTTCCTTCAGCACCCGGCCGCCGCGGTCGACGATCTTGCCCAGCTCGGTGCCGTGCGAGCTGACCATGTAGCAGCCCAGGTCCACCGCCCAGAACTCCACCTTCACCCCGCCGCGGTACATCGAGGAGAAGATGATCGCATCGGGCTCCAGCGGCCGGTAAGTGTCGCGCAACTCCTGGAAGTTGAGGTCGAAGCAGATGGCGAAGCCGATCCGGCCGTACTCGCTCTCAACGCACACGCCGCCGTCGCCGGGGAGGATGCCGGCGTCGATCTCGCCGATGGTGGGGAACATCTTGTAGTAGCGGCCGAGCACGTCGCCGTGGCGGTCGATGTAGATGCTGGAGTTGCGCATCCCGTCCGTGCCAACCTCGAACCGCGGCCAGACGATGTCCACATCGTACTTCCTGGCCAGGTCGATGGCCCGCAACAGGCTGCCGCCGTCGGCCGGCTCGGTGTTGGCGAACATCGCGTCACCGGGGTGGTTGAGCTGGGGGTAGACCTCGGTGAAAGCCAGGATCCGCGCGCCCATCCGTGCCGCCCGGCGGACCCACAGCTCCGTGCTCGTGGTCAGCTTGTCGAGGTTCTCGGGGGTGTCCACGCCGCCTTCGGGGCGGGCGTTGATGGAAGCCAGGACCGTTTTCGTCGCCATCAGTTGTTCTCCCGGTCGTTCGGCGTCAGCCCGCGGTGCAGCCGGCGGGCCTGCAGCGCCTCGCGGAGCATCTTCAGCCCGTCGGCGCCGGCGTTGACTTTGGTCGCCTCGTCGTTGCGCCACACCACCGGCACCTCCGCCACCGTGTAGCCCAGCCGCCTGGCGATGTAGAGGATCTCCACGTCGAAGCCCCACCGCTCGATGGTCTGCCGCCGGAAGATGGGCACGATGGTCTCGCGCTTGAACGACTTGAACCCGCACTGCGTGTCGCGGATGCCGCCCAGCACGAAGGCGCGGATGAAGAGGTTGAAGCAGCGGCCCATGGTCTCACGCAGGCGCGACTGGTGCACCTCGATCCGGCTCTCGCGGAGCGCCCGCGAGCCGACCGCGATGTGCGCGCCCTCGGCGTGCGCCGCCAGCAGCTTCTCCATCTCTTCGATGGGCGTGGACAGGTCCGCGTCGCTGAACAGCACGACCTCGCCGGCGGCGGCGAGCATCCCGCGGCGCACCGAGGCGCCCTTGCCCGCGTTCGGCTCGTTGCGCAGCACCTCGTGCCGCGGATATCCGGCCAAGCTCTCGCGCGCCACGCCGCTGGTGTGGTCGGCGCTGCCGTCGTCTACGACGATGATCTCAGCCGTGCCGCCGCGCTGCGTCAGGTACTCGCGCATCCGCGACAGCGTCGGGCCGAGCCGCTGTTCCTCGCAGTAGGCAGGGATCACCACCGAGATGTCGACCAGCTCACTCATGCGCCGCGAACCATGCCTCCGCGAGCGCCAACGCGGCCTCGCGCCCCGTGACCGTGCCCGCCAGCTCCGCGCGCCGCACGGCCGACAGCGCACCGCGGAAGAGCGGCCCCGGCGACCGGCCCAGCTCCACCTGCAAATCCTCCCCGCCGATCAGCGGCGGGCGCCGCCAGACGGGCAGGACCTCTTCGGCCACCACGCGCAGGATCCTCTCCGCCGCCTCGCGACCCAGGCACCCCGCCGCGAACGCC
Organism: Armatimonadota bacterium; assembly: GCA_016183835.1. Lineage (GTDB taxonomy): Bacteria > Armatimonadota > UBA10988 > UBA10988 > UBA10988 > JACPDV01. The sequence goes on along the minus strand of JACPDV010000133.1, from coordinate 11,941 downwards.
ACCGCCGGCACGCCGAGCGCCGTCGCACCGTGCTCGAACACCAGCCGCGCCGCCGTCTCGCGGCCGGCCGGCTCGCCCGGCAGCGCCCGCATCGCGCGCAGCGTGCGCCGCTCCGCCCGGCTCAGGGCAAACCGCTGCGCCAGCCATGCGCCCTCGCCGTCGCCCGGCCCGAGCAGCGCCGCGAAGCGGAGCAGCGGGAGGCAGTCGCCCGCCGCCAGCCACTCCGCGGTCTCGGGCCGCGCCCGGTACACGGGGAGCAGCTCGTCGAGGCGGGCCACCCGCCGCGCCGCGCCGCTCTCCAGCTCGGGCAGGAGCACCGCCAGCACGGCGGCGGAGTCCAGCGCCGCGACCGCCTCGGCCGCGCCGTCCGCGGCCAGGAGCGGCAGCCACTCCTGGTGGGAACCGATGAGCCCGGAGCGCGCGGAGCGGGTCGTCGAGCAGGCTGCGCTCGCCGGCGGCACGGATCCGGCCCGCTGCGAGGTCGGCCTGCCCGCCGAGCGGATCGATCCACGCGGGCTCGGGCTCCAGCCACATGGCCAGCGGGCAGGCGATGGCGTTGACGGTGAAGTCGCGCAGCGCCAGGTCGGCGGCGATGTCGCCTTGCATCTCGGCGAGATCGATCTGCCCGGCCGGCCCACGGGAGACCACCCGGTAGGTGCCGCGCTCGAGGTCCAGCGGCACCAGCAGGTGGTGGTGCGCTCGGGCGAACGCGCGCCCGAGCGAAGAGGCGCCGCGCGCGGTCACATCGACATCGGGGTAGGGCCGGCCGAGGAGCCGGTCACGGATGCACCCGCCGACCACATACGCCTCGCGCCCGCAATCGGCGCAGTACGCGGCGAGCTGGGCGACCAGCGTCATGGTGCTCAGGCTGACTCGTCGGCGGGCGGCGTGGCCTCCGCGGCGCGCTTCTTCGGCGCCGGGCCGAGTGTCTGACGGACCGACAGGGCGCCGCGACCCACGGCCTCCGCCAGCGAGGCCCACGCCTGATCGAGCCGGATCGCCGCGCAGGCGATCCGCAGCCCCTGCCGCGCGCTCCTGCACAGCAGCCCGCAACTCTGCATGAGCGAGCGGCCGGTGAGGCGGAGGAGCCCCACCTCGCGCTCGGCCAGCCGCCGGCCCCACAGCGAGGTGGCCTGCGGCTCGCGCGGCGCCAGCTTGGCCGCGCCCTGCTGCTGCAGGTAGTCATCGAACTCGTAGCCGAACTCCTGCTGCGCCGGCGGCATCAGGTCGGTCACCGCCACGAGGTCGCGCCCGGCGCCCACCGTCACGCCCCAGCGCGCCCCGTCCACCGGGTGCACATCCGCCTCCAGCGCCGCCTTCAGCTCGGCCGCCGGCATCGCGAACACATCGCCCTTGGCCAGGATCGCCCCGACGCTCCGCCGCCCGCTCTCCACGAGCTGCTGCGTCTTGGTCAGCTCGACCGTGCCGATGCCGCTCGTGGCCAGGTTGACATAGCGCACCGCGATCCCGTCCAACGCCGGGTCGGCGGTATGGGGGTCGAACTGGTCGGCGGCGGCCAGCGTCAGCGCCTGGCTCAGCCCGGCGGCGAAGCTCTGCCCGGCGTAGTCGGTGACCAGGCTGTAGTTGTCGTTCTCGTCGAGCCCGGCGTGGAGCCAGAGAATGCGCTTCACGCCCTTCTGCGCCGCGGCCACGGCCAGCGCACGGCGGAGGCGGAGGGTGCCGTCGACCACGCACATGTAGTCGAGGCTGAGTGGCTGAACGAGCCCCGGCACCGCGCAGCTCGCGCGGCATGCGGCGGCCACGTTGACCCGCTCCAAGTCCTCCGGCGCCCGGGCGAAGACCCGGTAGGCCGCCTGCTCACCCAGCTCGGCCTGGGTCTGAGCGCAGAACACCACCTCGCGCCCGCTGTTGAGGTCGGCGCCGACGATGAAGAGCGGCACGTCGAGATGCTGGAACCCGCGGTGCCCGAGGGCGGTGGCGAGGAGCGTCTCGAGCAGCTTGGCGCCCTTGAGGAACCCGCTGACCTCGTAGGGCCGGGTGCGGAGGGCGGCGAGCGCCGCGAAATCGATGTCGGCCAGGTCCTGCCAGGAATGCTGCTCGACGAACCGGTAGAGCTGGTCCCGGGCCGCCTCGGCGGAGCCGGTGGCGGCGTACAGCGCGCCGGCGATCGCACCCCCGGAGACACCCACGACGACCCCGGGCTCGAGGCCCGCGTCCACCACACTCTGGAGTGCGCCCAGATGCGCCGCGGCTCGGGCCGCGTTTCCGCTCAACACGACCGCCAGCTTCTCGCGGCCGGCACCCGAGGACTTCCGTGACGGCATCTCGGTGGCCTCCCAAGGGGGATAGAGGCGGTGAGTCTACCGCATCCCGCGCGGGTTTGTCAATCGTTGACGCTCGCTCCCGGGCGTGTTAGGCTAACCCGTCCGAAGGGAGCGCACCGATGTCCCTGGCGGCCCGTTGGGCCCCCATCGCCACCGCTCTGGCGTTCGTCCTCACGGGTTGCGACATCCAGTTCAAGCCGCAGCCCCGGCCGGCCGATTCCATCCCCTTGGTCGAGCGGACCACCGGCGCCGCGCCCGCCCGGCCCGCCCGGCCGGCCGCGCCCGCGCCGCCCGCGCTTCCCGCCGCCCTGCCCCCGCTCGAGCCACCCAGCGGACTCCCGATCGCTTCCGCAGCGCCGACTCCGCAGGCCCTCTCGCCCTGGACCGCCGACCAGCTCGCCGCCGCCCACCAGGCCGCCGTCGAGCGCGTCCGCGGCTGGCTCGCCGAGACCCACCGCGCGGCACTCCTCGTCGCGGAGCCGGCCAACTACGCCTGGCTCACCGCCGGCGCCGACAACCGCCTCGCCGCCGACGCGCCGCCCACCGTGCTCGCCGTGCTCAGCGACCAGGTGCTCGTGCTCGCGCCCACCGACACCCTCGAGGCCGCCCGCACCGCGCTCCGCGGGCTCGACATCGTGGGGCGCACCTACCGCTGGGACCTGGGCCGCGATCCCGCCGCCCCCGTGCAGGCGCTGCGCAGCCTGGTCGGCGACGGGGTGATCGCCTCGGACCTGCCGCGGCCCGGCACCGAGAACTGCGGCGACGCGCTCGCCGAGCTGCAGCTCGCCCTGCCCGACCCGCAGCAGCAGATGCTCCGCGACCTGTCCGCCGCGGTGGCCAAGGCCGTGGCCGAAGAGCTCGCCGCCGCCGCCGCCTCAGACACCGAGCAAGGGCTCCGCGACCGGCCCACCGCCCGCCACGCCGCGCTCTGCGCCGAGCCGCGCGATGTGCGCGTGACCGCCCTCGACCGGCTGGCCGGCGACGGCTTCGTCCGCGGCGGCTCTCACGCCCTGGCGCACGGCGTGGCTGTCCACGTCTCCGCAGCCCGCGGCGGCATCTGCACCACGCTCGGGCGCAGTCTGGTCCCTCAGCCCAACTCCGCCGCCGTGGATGCGGCCGTGATCGCCCGGCGGCTGTACGCCGCCGTGCTGGCCGGCGTGCAGCCGGGCACTCCGCTGCGCGAGGTCGCCGCCCGTGCCGCGAAGGCCGCCGCCGGCGCCGGGCTGCCCGACCTGTTCAAACTCTTCCCGCCCGGCGGCGCGGGCGCGGTGCAGCCGCTGGCCAGGCCGTTCTCGACCGAAGCGGCAGCCCAGCTCGGCCGGCGGCAGGCCGTCACGCTCACCATCCGGCTGCCGCAGGCGTACCTGGCCGACACCTTCCTGCTCAGTGACGACCGGATCGAGCCGCTCACCGTCTCCGCCGCCTGGCCGGCGCCGGCGCTCGGGATCAACGGGCGGCTGGTGCCGGTGCCCACGCTCCGCGGCGGCGAGCTGGAGGTGGCGCAGAAGGAGCAGCGGACCGGCTTGAGCCACCGCGACCAGGCCGCTTTCGACTACCTGTCCGACACGCTCTCGCGGGCCATCGAGGAGACGTCGAAGCGGCTGAGCCCAGCTCCGCCTCCCGCCGGCGGCGCGGCGGGCCCGGTGGAGCAGGCCCCCGCCCCCGCGCCGTAGTCTACAGCGTGCCCTTGGTGCTCGGCACACCGCTCACCCGAGGATCGATCCGCGTCGCGCGATCGAGCGCCCTGGCCACCGCCTTGAAGGCCGCCTCGGCGATGTGGTGGCGGTTCGTGCCGGCGAGCTGCCTGACGTGCAGGTTGCACAGCGCGTGGGCGGCGAAAGCCTGGAAGAACTCGCGCACCAGCTCGGCGTCGAACGTGCCGATCTTGCCGCCCAGGTCCAGCGCGTAGACCAGGTAGGCGCGGCCGGAGAGGTCCACGTGGGCCGCCACCAGCGCCTCGTCCATGGGGCAGGTGAAGCTGCCGTAGCGCGTGATCCCGGCTTTGTCGCCGAGCGCCTCGGCGAAGGCCTGGCCGAGCACGATGCCGACGTCCTCCACGCTGTGGTGATCGTCCACGCCGGTGTCGCCGCGGCAGGTCACGGCCAGGTCGAACAGCCCGTGCCGGGCGAAGAGCGTGAGCATGTGATCGAGGAACCCGACGCCCGTGGCGATGTCGCCGGCGCCGGCGGCGTCGAGCTCGAGCCGGAGGTGGATATCGGTCTCGGCGGTGCGGCGGTGGATCTCGGCCTGGCGTGGCATGGCACCCGCCCTCCTACTCCTCGTCGTCCGCTTGGAAGCGGATTTCGAGGCTGCGGGCATGGGCTTCGAGCCCCTCGGCGCGTGCCAGCACGATGGCGGCGTCGGCGTCGAGCGCGAGCTGGCCCGGCCCGTAGGCTATCAGACTCATGCGCTTGAGGAAGGTCTCCACACCCACCGGCGAGGCGAAGCGGGCGGTGCCGTCAGTGGGCAGCACGTGGCTCGGCCCGGCCACGTAGTCGCCGAGGGCCTCGGGGCTCCAGGGGCCGAGGAACACCGCGCCGGCGTTCTCCACCAGACCCAGGTAGTGCTGCGCATTGGGGAGGAGCAGCTCGAGGTGCTCGGGCGCAAAGAGGTTGGCGATCTGGAGCGCCTCGAACACATCCTCGGTGACCACGATCACACCGTTCTTCTCGAAGCTCTCCGAGGCGATGGCCGCGGTGGGCAGGTCGGTGAGCTGGCGCCGCACCTCGAATACCGTCTGCTCGGCCAGGGTCTGCGAGTCGGTGAGCAGGATCGGCCGCCCGCCGGGGTGCTCGGCCTGCGCCAGGAGGTCCGCCGCCACCATCGCCGGCTCAGCATCCTCGTCGGCGATGACGATCACCTCGGTCGGCCCGGCCAGGCTGTCGATCCCCACCATGCCGAAGAGCAGGCGCTTGGCGGCGGTGACGTAGTCGTTCCCCGGCCCGGCGATGAAGTCCACCTTGGGGATCGTCTCGGTGCCGATGGCCAGCGCGGCGACGGCGCTGGCGCCCCCGACCAGGTAGATCTCGTCGAGCTCCAGCAGCGCGGCCACGGCGAGCACGTGCTGGTCCGCCGAGCCATTCCGCTGCGCCGGCGTGCAGACGGCGATCTCGGACACTCCGGCCATCTGCGCCGGGACCGCCAGGTGGATCAGCGTGGAGCAGAGCGGCGCCGCGCCGCCCGGCACGTAGAGCCCGACCCGCTCGATGGGCACATAGCGCTGCCCCACCATGCCGTCACCGCCGGGGATGAACCAGTCGGGGCGAAGCTGCCGGGCGTGGAACGCGCGGAGGTTCTCGATCGCGCGTTCGGCGGCCTCGACGAACTCGGGCTCCACCTCGTCGAGCGCCGCGTCGATCTTCTCCGGGTCCACGGCGAGCCGGCGTTTGGACATGGCCGGTGAGTCGAACCGCCGGGCGTGGTCCACCAGCGCGTCGTCGCCGCGCTCGGACACCTCGGCGATCAACTGCATGGCGGCGTCGGACGCTGCCAGGCTGGATGGCTCGCCGCGCTGCAGGGCCTCGAGCACGGCCTCTTCGTCGCTGCTGGAGAGGATACGCATGGCGGACTCCGGCCGCCCATCATAAGCCCGGCCGCACGGGCTGGCAACGCCGCGGGTTGACCGGCCCGGCGGCGCGGTGCAAGATTGCCCGAGTGGTCAGCATCCTGATGCCCGTGTACAACGCCGCGCCGACGCTGCCAGAGGCTCTCGACAGCGTCGCACGGCAGCACCATGCAGACTGGGAGCTGGTGGCGGTGGACGACGGCTCCACCGACGACTCGGCCGGGATCCTGGCCGCGGCGGCCGCGCGAGATGAGCGGGTCCGGATGCTCCGCCGGCCGCACGAGGGGCTGGTGGCCGCGCTCAGCGCCGGGCTGGCCGTCTGCCGAGGCGAACGGCTGGCGCGGTTCGACGCCGACGACCGGATGCACCCCGAGCGGCTCGCCCGGCAGGCCGCGGCCGCCTTCGACGGCGTGCTCGGCTGCGGCGTGCACTGCTTCCCCGAGGAGTCCATCCGCGAGGGCTTTGCCCGTTACGAAGCCTGGCTCAACAGCCTCTTGACGCACGAGCAGATCGTGGCCGACCTGTTCGTCGAGTCGCCGCTGGCGCACCCCTCGGTGATGCTCCCCACGACGCTGCTGCGCGCGGTGGGCGGCTATCGCGATGCGGGCTGGCCGGAGGACTACGACCTCTGGCTGCGGCTCTGGCGGCACGGGGCTCGGTTCGCGAAGCTGCCCGAGGTGCTGCTCGAGTGGCGCGATCATCCGGGCCGGCTGAGCCGCGGCGGCGGGGCGTACACGATCCGTGCCTTCCGCGACTGCAAGCTCCACCACCTCCAGGCGACGTTTCTGCACGGCGTGCCGGCGGTGACGCTGTGGGGCGCGGGCGAGGGCGGGAAGGTCTGGTCGCGGGCGCTGGGCGAGGTGGGAATCCGGGTGGTGCGCCACGTGGACATCGACCCGCGGAAGATCGGCGGGCGCGTCCGGGGCGCGCCGGTGGTGCCGCCCGAGGCGCTGACGGACGGCTGCCCCGAGCCGATCCTGGTGGCGGTGGGCGTGAAAGGCGCGCGGGGGCTGATCCGGGCCCACCTCAGCGGGCTGGGCAAGGTGGACGGGCAAGACTACGTCTGCGTGGCGTGAGGGGCATGGGCCATTCAGGACTCGAACCTGAAACCAACGGATTAAGAGTCCGCTGCTCTACCGATTGAGCTAATGGCCCCCTGACAGCGCCGGATGGTAGCATCGCGCGCGCGATCCGTCAACCGGGGCAATGCTTGACTCAGCGCATGTTCAGGGGCATGCCGGCTCTCTACTTGCCAGTACCCCCTCCTTGCCAAGGAGGGGGCAGGGGGAGGTCCCGTGCAGCCGGCACACGTTCAGTGGTGGTCGCGTGGCGGCGAGCTCGTGCGAGGATCCGCCGCAATCCCATGCGGATCCCTGGCAACCAAGTGGGCGGGTCGGCTCAGTCTGACCGGCGGACCATCAACGGACAGGACCTCCCCCTGCCCCCTCCTTGGCAAGGAGGGGGGGCCTACAACTTGGGATGGCGCGTCCACGGCAGCAGGCCGCCGGTGCTGGACTTTGTAAACGCGGGCGATTACACTCAGGACCTGAACAGGCCTCCGCCGACGGCTCGGACCCGGAGTGGACCATGGCAGAAGCCGACGATCGTTTCTTGGCCCAGGCCCGCCGCTACGCCGTCACGGTCGTCTGCGGCGAGGATGCGGACGAGCCATTTGTCGCCCGCACTGCGGAATTCCCGTACACCATCGGGATAGGCGACAGCCCCGAGGAGGCCCTTCGAGTGCTGAGCGAGATCATCGCCGACACCCTGGAGATCCTCGAAGAGGAAGGTCGCGCGGTGCCGGAACCGCTCTCCTCCTTCACCGGCATCGTGCATCTCCGGGTCCCGAAATCGCTCCATCAGGCGTTAGCCCACCGCGCCGCCGCCGAGGGCACCAGCCTCAACGCCGCCGCCTCGGCCATCCTCGCCGCCGACCTCGGGGTGAAGGTGCGCTCGCGGCGTGGCACCAAGCACCAGGCACCAGGCACCACCCATACGGCACCTTGACGCCGTGCCCGGCTCCGGCTATACCTCCCCCGTCCGGGAGTGATGGCATGGCGATCAAGGTGGGAGTGGCCGGCCTGCGCCGCGGCTGCGGGCCGCTGGCGGTGCTGAAGCACCATCCCCTCGCCGAGGTGACCGCCGTGGCGGACCTCAACGCTGACACTCGCGAGCGCGTCGGCGAGCAGTACGACGTGCCGCGGCGCCTGGCCAGCTTCGACGACCTGCTCGACGCCGGGCTCGACGCCGTGGTGATCGCCACGCCCGCGCCGTTCCACGCCACCCAGGCCGTCGCCGCGCTCGAGGCCGGGCTGCACGTGCTCAGCGAGGTGCCCGCCGCCTGGGACCTGGCCGAGGCCGAGGCCCTCGCCCGCGCCGCGCACCGGGCCAAGGCCGGCTACATGTTCGCCGAGAACGTCAACTACTTCGACCGCACCCTGGCCTGGCAACAGTTCATCGACGCCGGCCACCTGGGCACCATCTTCTACGGTGAGGCCGAGTATGTGCACGACTGCGCCTCGCTGATGCGCAACCCCGACGGCTCGCCCACCTGGCGCGCCGGCATGCCTCCCATCCAGTACTGCACCCACAGCCTCGGCCCGCTCCTGGCCTGGACCCACGACCGCTGCACCAGCGCCACCGCCCTCCACACCGGCTCCCACTGCAGCGACGTGGGCGCGCTCGACCTGGAGGTAGGGCTGTTCCGCACCAGTTCCGGCGCCGTCTTTAAGGTGCTCTGCGGCTTCAGCCTGAAGCGCGAGCCGGGGCACCACTACTACTGCGTCTACGGCACCCGGGGCATGCTCGAATCCGGCCGCACCGGCGACTCGCCCGACCGCGGCTACCTCGAAGACCGCGCCGAGACCATCGGCCCGGCGCCCGGCGTGGTGCCGCCGCTCCAGCGCGACGCGCCGCCCGGAGCCAAGCTCGGCGGGCACGGGGACTCCGAGTGGTTCATGCTCGATGCCTGGCTGCGGAGCATCGCCGATGGCACTCCGCCGCCGATCGACGTGGACTTCGGGCTGGACATGACGCTCCCCGGCATCTGCGCGCATCTCTCCGCCGAGCTGCAGGGCGAGCCGGTGGCCATTCCGAACTCGCGGGACTGGCGATGATCGGCGCGCGCCTCACCGCGCCCGGCCGGCTCGAGATCGTCGACCTGCCGCCGGTCGAGCCCGCGCCCGGCGACGCGCTCGTGCGGCTGCACACCGCCGGTATCTGCGGCACCGATCTGCACTCGTTCCACGGGCGCAACCCGCTTCTGAGCCTCCCGCGCGTGCTCGGCCACGAGCTGGCCGGCACGGTGGCCGGTGGCGACACGGACTTGCCGCCGGGCACGCCCGTGGTGATCGACCCACGGTTGACCTGCGGCGCTTGCCGGCCCTGCCGCATCGGGCGGAGCAACTGCTGCGAGGCGATGCGCGTGCTCGGGGTACACGTGGACGGCGGGTTCCGCGGCGAGATCGCGGTCCCGACCGAGCGGCTCCACGTGCTCCCGGCGGGCGTCTCGCTCGAGCTGGGCGCGCTGGTGGAGCCGCTCAGCATCGGGGCGAACGCGGTGCTCCGCGGCGGCGTGACCGCCGGAGACACGGTGCTGGTGCAGGGCGCGGGAGCGATCGGGCTGGCAGCGCTCCTGCTGGCGCGGGCGGCCGGCGCGTGGGTGGTGAGCAGCGATCCCATCCCGGCGCGGCGCGAGCTGGCGCTGCGGCTGGGCGCAGGGGCGGCCGTCGACCCGCATGCCGAGGACGAGGGCGCGCGAGTGCTGGAGCTGACCGGCGGCGAGGGCGCGGCGGTGGTGATCGAGGCCACCGGACGGGTGGACGTGCTCCGCCGGGCGCTCGACCACGTGGCGGCGGCCGGGGTGGTGGTGACGCTGCTGATCTCGCCGGAGGCGCTCAGCCTGCCGGTGACCGAGTACCTGGTGAAGAAAGAGCTGGACCTGCGCGGCTCGCGGCTCAATCGTGACCTGTTCCCGCGGGTGATTGAGCTGCTGGCAAACGGGGTGATCGACCCTTCGCCGATGATCACGCAGCGCTATCCGCTGGCCGACGCGCCGGCGGCGATGGCCTTCGCGAGCGAGCATCCGGGGGAGGCGTGCAAGGTCTTGTTGCGAGTTTCGTGACCGGGGAGGGGGCCGGCCGCCAGCGGCGAACGGCGAACCGGGTGGGGCGGTCCACTATGGGGGACCAGGCCTGCTCAGGAGGGACATTGTGGGCAATCACAGGCGTTTGGGTACGGGTCTCGCGGTGTGCGGGGCAGTCGCTCTGTTGTGGCTGATGGCGGGCTGCGGTGGCTCCGTGCTGGGCTCGATGGACGTTACGCCGTCGGAGGGCGTGCGCGCCGCGACCGGCTGGGTTGAGAATCTAACCCTGGTTGCGTTCCAGGATCAGTGGGCGTCATCGCGACCACGCTGGAAGGACATCGGCGACGGGGTGTACGCCGACGGCTTCAAGCTCAACGACTCGGCGAGCCTGGGTGTCATCACGCTGCGGTACGCGCAGCAGCCGGGAGCGCCCTATTTCGTCGGCGAGATCAAGGGCGCCGGCCTGAAGCCGAACTTCTTCTACCAGATGAAGTTGATGGGCAAGCCGGGCACGGGCACACAGGCGGCGGGTCGAGCCAAGCCGAGCCCGAGCCCCAACGGCCTGTGGCGCGACGGCACCGCCGACATGAGCTCGAACAAGGCGCTGCTTCAGGCCGGACGCTGGTGGAACTACCGCACCGAGGACCCGGCCTTCACCACGACCAACGACACGTCGGTGCTCCGGTCGGCGGACTACAAAAACGGCTGGGTGCCGGGGTACATCTACTTCGGCGGCTTCTTCACCGACAAGAACGGAAACACCGGCTCCGACGGCGACGGCGTGGCCGACTTCATCCCCATCGCCAGTGACCACTGCTACCATATTACCGGCAAGACGGGGCAGGGCATCGGGCAGGACACCACGCCGGTCGACTACACTGTGGTCCGCACCAGCAGTTGGGGCTACCTGGTCGACGAGCTCGGACCGGTCGTCTCGCTGTGGTACGAGAAGGAGCCGGACGACCCGCTCAACGTGTCGCTCCCGCGTGGCACGTACAACGTGGTCCTGATGATCACCGAAGAGAGCTTCCACGCCAGCGACCCTGACGGCGGGAACTGGCGGTCGGTGCGCGTCAGCGACTGGCCGATTCTGAGCTCGCCGAAAACCGGGCAGCCGTGGGTGAGCCAGCGTGGGACGCCGATCACGTTCACCGTCAACTGAGCATCCCGCGGAGTTCGTGTCCGCCTTAGGGGCGACCCTTGTGGTCGCCCGTCCGGGGCAGGCGCGTAGCCCTCACCAGGGAGACGGGCGACCACAAGGGTCGCCCCTACGGCCAGTAGCTTCAGAGGCGCAGCAGCTCCTCGATCGCCCTCGCGACGGCGTCCCGCCTCGCTTCCAGCGGGGCGGGATCGCGGGCGAAGGTGGTCATGTCCTTCGTGATCTCGGCGGGCACCTCGAGCAGCGCCTCGCTCGCCTTCTGCCGTGCCGGCGCCAGCCGCCCGCCGCGGGTGCGCAGCAGGTCGCGCAAGATGACGAGGTACTCGTAGTCCTCGATCCCGTCGCGGAGCATCTCGAAGCGGATGCTGTCCACCGGCCCGTCGAGCACCGGGGCAGCCGGGTTGCCGTCGGCGGCGGCCTCGGGCGGGTAGACGAAGCGCCCGTCGCCGTTGCCCCACGCGGCGCGCGTCCCCGCCGCCGTGTCGTAGCCCGAGACCCAGCCCATCGGGTCCGCGTAGGGATCCTGCGGGTGCACGGGGTCGGGGTAGGCCGAGCCACTGGTCCAGTAGTTGCTCTGCCAGACCAGGATGCCATCGATCTTGCGCTGCCACGTCTGCCACAGCCAGACCCGCAGCTCGGTGGCCGGGTGATCGATGAACAGCGTGCAGTACGGCGCCTTCGGCCCGGTGCAGACGTACCACCAGAACTGCTCGCCCGCCTTCCGCCGCGCCTCGGCGCGCTCGTGGTTGTAGTTCGGAGTCACCGGGCACCACAGGTTCGGCCCGCCGGCCAGGTCGGGTGCCACCTCCTCGGTCAGCATCCGGCGAATGTCCGGCGCGGCGTCCTTC
>JACPDV010000132.1 GCA_016183835.1 Armatimonadota bacterium | reverse complement strand
GGTGGCCGCCAACGACGGCATCATGCCCAAGACCGTGGAAGCCATCAGCCACGCCCGCGCCGCCAATGTGCCCATCGTCGTGGCGGTCAACAAGTGCGACCTGGCCGACGCGGACCCCACCCGGGTCAAGCGGCAGCTCCTCGAGCACAGCCTGGTCCCCGAGGATCTCGGCGGCGACATCGTCTGCGTCGAGTGCTCGGCCAAGACCGGCGACGGGCTGCCCGACCTGCTCGAAGCCCTGGTCCTGGTGGCCGAGATGGAGGAGCTGAGCGGCAACACGCGGTTCGTGCCCGAGGGGATCGTGATCGAGGCCCAGATCGACAAGGGCCGCGGGCCGGTGGCCACCGTGCTGGTGCGTGACGGCACGCTCAAGCAGGGCGACTGCCTGGTGATCGGCACCTGCTACGGCCGGGTCCGGCGCATCATGGACCACGAAGGCAACGAGGTGCGCTCGGCCGGGCCGTCCACGCCGGTGGCGGTGCTCGGGCTCAACGACGTGCCCGCGGCGGGGCAGCGCATCGAGGTGGTCAAGAACGAGCGGCGCGCGCGGCAGATCGCCGAAGAGAACGCCCAGGAGAAGCGCGACGAGTCGCGGCCGGAAGAGGCGGCGGCGATCACCCTCGAAGGGCTCTTCGCCCAGGTTCGCGCCGGCCAGCAGGCCAAGCTCAACGTGGTCCTCAAGGCCGACGTGCAGGGCTCGGTGGAGGCCATCGTGGGCAAGCTGCAGCAGCTCCACAACGACGACGTGTCGGTGGAGGTGAAGCACGCCGCCGTGGGGCCGATCGGCAAGACCGACGTGGATCTCGCCAAGACCACCTCCAGCATCGTGATCGGCTTCAACACGCACGTCGACCCGCAGGTCCGTGCGCTGGCCGACGACGAGGGCGTGGAGATCCGCATGTACGCGGTGATCTACCATCTGCTCGACGACGTTCGCCAGGCGCTGGAAGGGCTGCTCGAGCCGGAGTACGTACAGGAGACATTGGGCCATGCCGAGGTGCTGCAGGTCTTCGAGATCTCGCGCACCGGGTCGGTGGCCGGCTGCCGCGTGGTCTCCGGGTCGCTCCGGCGCGGCCAGAACCTGCGGGTGATCCGCGAGCGCCAGGTGATCTTCGACGGCCGGCTCGACTCGCTGCGCCGGGTGAAGGACAACGTCGAGGAGGTCCACCAGGGGTTCGAGTGCGGCGTCTACCTGCGCGGGTTCGCCGGGTTCCAGGCGGGCGACATGCTGGAGTGCTACGCCATCGTCGCGGTCGCCCGGCAACTTCAGCTCTGAGGCGTAGGCCGTGCCGATGCGCGTGGGGCTGGTCGAGCTGACCCTCCGGCTGCACGGCTGCCGCTCGCTCAAGGAGAAGCGGCAGGTCGTGCGCAGCCTCGTCGACCGGCTCCGACACCACTTCAACACCGCCGTGGCCGAGGTGGACTACCAGGACGAGCACGAGCGCGCCGGGATCGGCATCGCCGTGGTCAGCTCCGACAAGGCGCTGGTGGAGCGGCTGATCGAGCAGGTCATCGACTACGCCGAGGGCAACACCGAGGCGGAGCTGGTGGGCATCCAGACCGAGGTGCTGTAGGTGTCGGCCGCTCCCGGGCGCCGGCCCGTCACGCTCCGCGCTGTGCTCATCGGGCTGTTCGCCACCGTGGTCCTGTGCGGCCTCACGCCCTACAACGACTTCCGCATCGCCGCCACCTACATCGCCGGCAACCACATGCCGATCGGCAGCTTCTTCTTACTCGCGCTGCTGGTGCTGGGCGTCAACGTGGTGCTCCGCGCAGTGCGCCCGGGCTGGGCGCTGCAGCCGGGCGAGCTGCTCACCATCTGGGCCATGACCGCGGTCTCCAGCGGGCTGCCCAGCTCCGGATTGTTCCGCTACCTCACGCCGCATATCATCGCCGGGCTGCACTACGCGACGCCCGAAAACCACTGGGACGAGCGCATCCTCTCGCAACTCCCGGTGGCGCTCCAGATCCGTGATCCCGCGGCCGTGCGCTTCTTCTTCGATGGTCTCCACGGCCGCGGGGCGATCCCCTGGGGGCTGTGGCTGCGGCCGATGTTGGTCTACGGCGTCTTCAGCGCGGCGCTGTTCACGGTCTTTCTCTGCCTCGGGGTGGTCCTCCGCCGGCAGTGGGTGGAGCACGAGCGCTTCACCTTCCCCATCGCCCAGCTCCCCGTTGAGATGGTCCGCGAGCCCGAGTCCGGCGCGCTCCTCCCACCGCTCTTCCGCAGCACCGGCATGTGGGCCACGGTGGTGATCCTGACCATCATCCACACCTTCAATGGCATGCATCAGGTCTACAGCGCGGTGCCGCAGGTCGGGCTCTATCAATGGCACCTCGAGGGGCTGGTGGGCCGCGGGTGGAAGACCTGGAACTGGGTGCGCCTGTCGGTCTACCCGCTCACCGTGGGCTTCTCCTACTTCATCTCGAACGAGGTGCTCCTCAGCCTGTGGCTGTTCTACGCGCTGTTCCGCGCTGAGCTGGCGATCCTGGACGCCTGCGGCGTGCAGTGGGCCGGGCCGGGCGCCGGCTACGGCTACGCGCTGTTCTCGAGCCAGCAGGCGGCCGGCGCGGCGCTGGCGCTGACCGTGTGGGTGTTCTTCACCGGGCGGGGCCACTTCGGGCGGGTCTTGGCGCGCCTCTGGCGCCGCACGCACGAGCCGGGCGAGCGGGAGGAGGGCCTCGGCTACCGCGCCGCGGTGGTGGGATTCCTCGCCGGAGTGGCGGTGATGCTCGCCTGGCTGGTGCGCTTCGGCGGCAGCTACACGATGGCCGCGAGCGTGCTCGTCTTCTCCCTCGTCTCGTTCGTCACGCTGACGTGGCTCGTGGCGCAGGCCGGGCTGCTGTTCGTGCAGCCCGTGTGGGCGGGCCGGGAGCTGGCGGTGCGGCTGGGCGGCTCGCGGATGTTCTCACCCCGGTCCATCCTGGTGGGCGCCGAGGTGGAGCACATCTTCGGCATGGACCTGCGCGAATTCGTGCTGCCCCACGTGATGAACGTGCAGAAGGCGTCCGACCCGCTCCATACCTCCCGGCGCGGGCTCTTCCTGGCCATGGCGCTGGCCCTGGTGGCGGGCTACGTGGTGTCGGCCTATGCCACCATTCGCCTGCCCTACGACTACGGCGCCGAGGTGGGGCTGAACAACCCCTGGACCTACAAGAACTCGCCAATGCTGCCGCTGCAGTTCCTGGACAGCCTGCTGACCAAGCCGATGGCCGCGTCCACGACGTCGTGGTGGGGGGTGATCGGCGGCGGAGTCGGGATGTGGGCGGTGATGGTCCTCCGCGCCAACGTGCCCTGGTTCAGGCTACACCCCGCCGGGTTCATCATCGCCAGCGGCTATCCGCTGAGCTGCTTCTGGTTCTCTTTCCTCCTCGGCTGGCTCCTCAAGAACGCCATCCTGAAGGCGGGCGGGCTGCGGCTCTACCGTCGCGCCCGGCCGATCTTCCTTGGCCTGGTGGTGGGCGACTGCCTCAACGGCGGGCTGTGGGTGATCCTCTCGCCGCTCCTCCACGTCCGTTACCAGATCCTGCCCGGCTGAGCCCTTCACACCTGAGCTTGCGCGGCGATATGATCCATCAGGGAGTGGGCGATTGCCCGAGGATCTCTTGGCCGGTCTCGCGCAGGTGCCCATCACGCCGCCGCTGGGCGTGGAGCTGGCCGGCTACGGCTACTACCTGGCGCGCCGGGCCACGGCGGTGGACGAGGAGCTCTGCGCCACCGCGCTGGTGCTCGCCCGTGGCGACGTTCGGCTGGCGCTGGTGTCCCTCGACCTGATCGGCATCTCCCCCTGGCTCGTGGCGCGGGCGCGGCGGTCGATCCGCTCGCGGACCGGTATCGCGCAGACGCTGGTAGCCTGCACCCACACCCACTCGGGACCGGCCGGCGTGCCCCTGCGCGGCTGCGGCGAGGTCTGTCCCGACTACCTGGCGCTGCTCCCGCTGCACATCGCGCGCGCCGTGGCGCAGGCCGCGCGCGGGCTCTCGCCCGCGACGCTGAGCTACGGCGAGGCCGACGTGCCCGGTGTCGCGACCAACCGCTGCGAGGCGGGCGGGCCGGTGCACGAGCGGGTGGAGGTGATCACCGTCAGCGCTGGGCCGTGGCGGGCCGTCGTGGCGGCGTTCGGCTGCCACCCGGTCAGCCGGAGGAGCGACAACACGCGGGTCTGTCGCGACTTCTACGGCCCGCTCGCCGGGCGGCTGGCGGCCGAGCAGGACGCCGTGCTGGTGGGGCTGCAGGGCACCTGCGGGGACGTCAACCCGGTCCTCGTTCACACCGGCCGCACGGTCGAGGTGGCCGCTGCGCTCCACGCCGGCGTGGTTGCGGCGATGGCGGCGGCGGAGCCTGTGGAGCCGGACCTGGCGGCCCGCTCTCGCACGGTCAAGCTGCCGCTGCAGCGGCTCGACCCGGCCGACCTGAAGGCGCTGCGAGCGCGTGCGGCGGTGGTGCTGGAAGATCCGGACTCCTCGGCGGCCGACCAAGCGTCGGCGCGGGTCGAGGCCGAGTGGGCGGCGGCGCGGCTGGCCGACGCCGACGGTGGGGCGCCGGGGTTCTGGGCGACGGAGCTGCAGGCGCTCCGGCTGGGCCGCGAGCTGGCGCTCGCGTGCTCGGGCGGCGAGGTGTTCACGACGTTCGGGCAGCGGATCCGGACGGAGTCGCCGTTCGCGCACACGGTGGTGGTGGGTTACGCCAACGATCTGGTGGGCTACATCCCCGACCGCGCCGAATACGAGCGGCATGGGTACGCGGCGGATCGGGTGCCCATGATCCTGGACCAGGCGCCGTTCGAGCCGAACGTGGGGGACGTGTTGTGCGCGGCGACGGCGGCGTTGCTGCGGGAGATCGAGGCGGCGTAGGGCGTGCTACTGGGTGTGTCCAAATGCCTCACGCCAACCCATTGTGGCGCGGGCGCCCTCGCCCGCGATCCGCTCTGGGAGCTGCCTGGTGGAGATGCGGCGGGCGAGGGCGCCCGCCCCACACCGGCATTTGAACGCAACCTACTGCACGCCGGTCTGTGGGCTGCCGATGGTGGGCAAGAGCCCACCCTACACCGCCTCCCCGAGTGCCGCAAGACGCGCCTGCGCCTCCTCGGCCAGCGGCCCCGACGTAGCATGGGCTAGCACGTAGTGGAGCACCTCGGACGCCTGCTCCGGTGCGCCGCCGCCGACGAACGCCCGCGCCAGCACCAGCGCGCCCTGCGGGCTGATGGGTCCGGGCGCCAGGTCGGTGCCGGCCAGGTAGGTCTGCGCCGTGAGCAGGTCGCCCGACGCCAGCGCCGCCTCGGCTGCCAGCACCTGCGCCAGCCCGCGCCACCAGGCCGAGATCTGGTCCAGCTCGTGGTCGGCCCACGGCAGCGAGCGCCGCAGCCGGTTGACCAGGTCGCGCGTCTCGCCGGCGCAGAACAGGATCTGCGCCTCCGCGAGGCTTCGCAGCAGCCGATAGCTCGCCGCCTGACCCATCTCCGCCGCCGCCCACCACGCCTCGGCCGCCTCCGCGACGCGGCCGAGCCGGGCCATCGCCATGGCGCGCAAGAACTCCGCGTGCACCAGCCCGAGCGCCGCCGCCTTGGTCCGCGGCTGACCGGCCGACAGCCGGCGAAGCTGCTCCACCGCCTCGACCGTCTCCTCGTCGCGCCCGGCGCGAAACGCCAGCTCGGCCAGCTCGGCCTGCAGCTCGGCGGCCGCGGCGGGGTCGAGCATGCGCCGCGAGACGGCGCGCGCGGTCTGCCAGGCCGCCTCCACGTGCCACGGCGCGGCGACTCCCTCGGTGGTCGTGAGCCAGGCGCGGTCGAGCGCCAGTCGCGCCTGCCAGCGCTGCCAGGTGTGCCGCGGACAGAGCGACAGGGGCACCACCCACAGCGCATTGCCCAGGGCGCGGTAGGCCGACGACTGCCCGCCGCCCGCGCCGAGCACGTAGCGCCCGCGCCGCACGGAACCCTGGGGCAGAAGGGTGGTGAAGGACGAGGCGATCACCGGGGGCACTGCCCGCCAGCCGCGGCGGGTGACGAGCACAGCGCCCGCCACGCCGGCTGCGGCGACCAGGAGCAGTGGCGCGAGCGTGCCGAGCCACAAGTGGGCGGTGAGACCCGCCAGGGTGGTGCCCGCCACCACGTCCTCGGGGTCCCACCAGAGCGGCTGCCCCCGCCGCTCGGCGCTCTGGTTGCCCGCCAGGCCGACGAGGGCGCAGCCGCCCATCGAGGTCAGCGTGAGCACCGCCGGGAAGGCGCCCGCGCGGCCGAGGAGCACCGCCGCCGCCGCCACCGCCGCGGGCGTCAGCAGCTCGGGCCACAGCCCCGTCCGCCGGCGCACCACAGGCAGCAGCACGAGCACCATCGTGCCGCCCGCTCCCCCCGCCCTGAGCCACGCGGTAGGGGCGGACGCGGCCAGCCATGCGCCGCCGGCGAGTGCCGCCGCGGAGCCGAGCGCGCCAAGTCTGCCGGACCACCAGCCCATGCCGCCCTCGTTGTCAGACCAGGGATCCCATGATACCATCAACCGGCCCGGGCCGTAGCCCTGCGCCGCCGCGGCGGGCGCGGATGACAGGCGTGAGCCGCAACAGCTTCTTTGGCAACGTCATCGACCGCGCCACCTGGGTGGTCATCCAGGAACGCCTCGCCGAGGCGCTGCGGATGGAGATCCACACCCTCGGCCCCGATGGCGAGGACCTCTGCGAGCCGAGCCGCATCACCCGCTTCCGGCACTACCTCAACCAGTCGTCGGCCATGCGCGCCGCGGTGCCCAGCAGCCGGCGCGACTTCATCCGCCGCACCGGTGAGAGCCGGCAGATCGTCGTCGACACCTCGATGACCTACCGGCTCCACTTCAGCGTGCCGATCCTCTTCGCCGATGAGCACGTCGCCACCGTGTATGGCGGCGGCACCGTCCCCGAGCCGCTGGCGCCCGCCCTGGTCCACGAGCTGGCCACCCGCTTCAGCCTCGACGCGGCTGCGTTGGCGGAGGTAGCCGCCGACCTGCCGGTGGCCGGCTACCCGGTGGTGCTCGCGGCCGCGCAGGTGATCGAGTCGTTGCTGTCGCGCATCATCGAGGCGGTGGCCCAGCGCGAGCGCGCCCACGCCGAGGCCCGGCAGATGGAGGTGCTGGCGCGCGTGGCCCGCACGGTCACCTCGTCGCTGGATCTCCTGCGCACGCTCGACGCCGTGGTGGAGGCGGTGCCGCAGGTGATGGACGTGAAGGCCAGCGTGGTGGCCCTGAGCGACCCGGCCGACGACTCGCTCCACATCCGCGCCGGCCGCGGGGTCAGCGACGAGTTCCTGCAACGTGTGCAGTTCGCGCCCGGGGAGGGGCTGTTCGGCTACGTGATGCAGACCGGTGAGGCGGTGCGGGTGGCGGATATGTGGCAGGACCCGCGCAACGCCCACCGGGAGATGGACGCCCGCGAGGGCCTGCGCGCGCTCCTCGCCGTGCCGCTGCGCGAGAGCGGCGAGACGCTCGGCGTGATCGGCGTGTTCTACGGCGAGCCCCACGAGTTCGACCTCGACGAGCAGCACCTGCTCGAGCAGTTCGCCGACCACGCCGCCAGCGCGGTGCGCAACGCCATGCTCTATCAGGAAGTCCGCGGCGCGTACCGTGAGCTGGGGATGGCCAACCGCCTGCTGAGCCAGGCGCAGGACAAGCTGTTCCACTCCGACCGGCTGGCGCAGCTCGGGCTGGTGGCCGGCGGCGCGGCGCACGAGATGCGCAACACGCTGGGCGGGATCATCGGCGCCGCAGCCACCGTGCGCGACCGCCTCGGCGAGCTGAGCGACGACGACGTGCGTGAGCTGCTGGCCGGCATCGCCGAGGAGTGCTGGCGACTGCGTGACAGCATCGAGGCCATCCGGCAGTTCGCCAAGCCGGTGCACTACGGCATGGGCCGCTACAGGCTGGACGAGATCATCGCGGACGCCGTCCGGCTGATCAAGTTCGACCGCAACTTCCGCTTCGTGCCCTTCACGATGGACTGCCCCGCCGAGCTGGAAGTGGTCTGCGACCGCGACCGGATCAAGCAGGTCCTGACCAACCTGCTGCGGAACGCAGCCGAGGCGACGCTCTCCGTGGCCGACCGGCCCGCCCGGATCGAGGTCAGCGCCGCCAGCGACAGCGAGGAGGTGCGCATCGTCGTGGCGGACAACGGCTGCGGCATCGCAGAGGAAGACCTGGAACGGGTGTGGGACGCGTTCTACAGCACCAAGGGCGCCAGCGGCACCGGCCTGGGCCTCGAGACGGTCCGGCAGATCGTGGAGCGCCATTCCGGCCGGGTCGAGGTGGTCAGCGAAGTGGGCGTCGGCACCACCTTCACCGTGGTGCTGCCGCGCGAGGGCGGCGGAGGGGAACGGTGAACGGTGAGCGGTGAGCGGTGAGCGTTGGGATGCGGCTACCCCCTCCTTGGCAAGCTCGACTTTGGCGTTTCCGGTGCTGGTCTCCTGATCGGGTACTCCGCTCAGGCTGCCCAGGGCAGGGCCGGCCAACGGTTCGGCTCTGGGTTTTGCGTCTCCCCGGGCGGCAGGCAGGGGGTGAG
>JACPDV010000131.1 GCA_016183835.1 Armatimonadota bacterium | reverse complement strand
GTGCACCAGGTTGCCCTCGATCAGGTTGTCGTGCGCGCCGCTCGCCCCGTAGCCCCACGACCAGCCGATGCTCAGCCCCGAGTAGTAGAAGTCGGCGATCTCGTTGTGGATGATCCGGTTGCCGAAGGCGTGGCCGACCCACACGCCGATCCCCGCCGGGTGCAGCCGGCCGCCGTGGGCGATGAGGCAGTTCTCCACCACGTTGCCGCTGCTTTGCCCGGCCTCGTCGGCCGCCTTCGCCTGCTCGCCGATCTTCACCCCGCCCGCGCCGAGGTCGGTGATCTCGCAGCCCGTGACGACGTTGTCATGGCAGCCGTTGCTCAGCTCGATCCCATACATCCCGGTATGGCTGATGGTGCAGTCCTCCCACCGGCAGCGCCGCGCACCGCGCGCGGTCACCGCGCCGCCGAGCCCCACCTCGGCCTGCCCGAAGCGGTTGCCCTCGGGCGTCATGGCCCAGCCCGAGTAGGCGAAGGTCAGTCCGCGGAAGACCAGCTCCTCCACCCCCAGCCCGAGCTCCGTGTCGCCCTTCAGGCGTGCGATGGTCTCCAGCCGCGGTGCGATCACGACCGTCTTCTGTGGCGTCTCGCCCGGGAGCGGGAGGTAGGTCAGCCTGCCGGCCTGCGCGTCGAGGTACCATTGGCCCGGCGTGTCGAGCGCGTCCGGGACGTTGTCGAGCAGGTAGCGGGTGCCCTTCTCGAGGTTGAAGAACCAGATCAGCCCGAGCGTCGGCGCGGAGCGGCGGGCGGTGCGGGTGTCGCCGTCGGCCTCAGCCAGCAGCGTGCGGTCCATGGTCCAGGTGTGGAAGGTGAGCAGCTCCACGTCGCGCCCGGCCCACTCCGGCTTGATGTCGCCTTCGCGGTACTGGAAGCGGTCGTAGCCCTTCCCCGCGGCGGCGGGCGAGGGGTCGACCTTGCCGGTAGTGTAGTAGTAGCCCTGCTTCGGCAGGCGCGGCCGGTAGCGGCGCTGGCCGTTGACCCAGAGCTGGGTGAAGGCCCCCTTGCCGTCGCGCACGTCGGGCAGGTCGAGCGTCCAATGGCCGTTCGTGACCTTCCAGCCGGTCAGCCGCCTCCCGCCTGACAGCACTGGCCGCTCGCCGGGCTGCGCCTCATAGATCGTGTTGGAGTCTTCGGGGCCGAAGGTGAGCGTGTCGGGCAGCTCGTACAGCCCGCCGCGGAGGCGGATCGTGGCGGTCAACACGCCGGCGGCTCTCCGGCGCAGCTCCCGAACGGCGTCGCGCGCTCGCTCGACGGTCCTGAACGGCTGGGCGAGGGTGCCGGGCGCGGTATCGCTGCCACTGGGGGCGACGTAGAAGGCAGGCAGCTCGGCGCCCGGGGCGCAGGCGGCGAGGAGCGCGACGAGGACCAGGGCGGCGTGGCGGCGGCGGGGCATGCGTGGGGCTCTCCCGGAGATGGGAGGTAGTGCGGCGCTGGGCGGGCGGAATCCTCCCCTGCGTTCGCTCCAGCGCGTCTCGGATGAGACCAGCGGTTGAAACCGCCGCTCAGAACACGAAACCCGCCTTCGCAGGTTCGTGGTAAGAGTCCGCGCAGGCGGACTTCGTGATTACAGCGGCGGTTTCAACCGCTGACTTAGCCGTCACCCGGGATCTCACCCCCGCCCATGCACCCGCGTCACGATCTCGCTGAGGATCCCGTACAGCTTGTCCATGTCCCCCCCGCTCCCCGGCTTCAGCTCGTGGTCGTCCACCGCCAGGGGCGCGCCGATCACCACCAGCGGCGCGCCCATCCCCGGCCCCGCCACCGCCTGCTCGATGCTCAACCCGCCCACCGCCTGCAGCGGGATCGTCACCGCCTCGCGGATGCCGGGCAGATCGTCGAGCGGCGACTTGCCCACCTCCTCGTGCCGCTCGTCGAACCCGGTGTGCACTACCACGATGTCCACCCCCAGCTCCTGCATCATCCGCGCGCAGGCGGGCTTGTCGGGGTGGAGCATCACGTCGCCCATCACCTGCCGGCCGTAGTCGCGCCCCGCCTCCACCGCGCCGCGGACCGTGGACCAGTGCGCCACGCCCATCACCACCACGAACGTCGCGCCGGCCTTGTACATCATCTCGGCCTCGAGGTAGCCCGCGTCCATGGTCTTCAGGTCGGCGATGATGGGGTGCTCGGGGTACTTCTCCCGCATCGCCCGCACGGCGTGCAGGCCCTCGCCGAGGATCAGCGGCGTGCCGACCTCCAGCCAATCCACCCCGGCCCGCACCGCCACTTCGGCCACGGTCATCGCCTCGGCGATGGTCTGGTAGTCGAGCGAGACCTGCACTTTGGGTTCCACGGCGCCTCTCCCATCCGGCGCTGCGGGATTGTCCCCGAAGCCGGATGGTCCTCCGCCGCGGGTTGGGCTATGCTAACGAGCGATGGAGGTTGGGCCATGCGACCGTACAGCATCATGACTTTGTCGTTCCACGGCCGGCTGCGCTCCGGCGAGCTGGGTCTGCGGGAGCTCTTGGAGGGCCTGGCGGAGACCGGGCTGGAAGCCATCGAGCCGGCCACCTCGCTGTTCACCGACCGGGCGGACCTGGAGGCGGAGCTGCCCAAGCTCGCCGCGGACCTGGGCCTCGCGCTGGCGGCGTACGACTCCCTGGCCAACCTGGTGAGCCCCGACCCGGCCGCCCGGCAGGCCGCGATCGACGGCGTCAAACGCGATGTCGACCGCTGCGCCGCCTGGGGTATCCCGGTCTGCATGGTCGCCGGCTCGCGCGTCCACGCCGAGCTGTCGCCCACCGAGTCGCGCCGCCTGGTGGCCGAAGGAATGAGCCGCTGCGCCGAGTTCGCCGCGCCCGCCGGGGTGACCCTGGCCATCGAGTCCTACGGCGTCGACCTCGAGCTCCACGCCTCCAGCGATCAGCTCGCCGAGGTCTTCGCGCAGTGCGACGAGCGGGTGCGCTCGACCTTCGACATGGGCAACTTCGTGCTCGGCGGCGACGACCCGCTCGACCTGGTGCCCCGCTGGCTGCCGAAGCTGGCGCACTGCCACGTCAAGGACTTCCGGCGCCTGCCGCCCGACAGCACCGCCGGCCTGCCCTCGCGCGACGGCTGCCGCTACATCGGCTGCCGGCTCGACGAGGGCTCGGTGCATGTCACGAAGGTCCTGCAGGCGCTGCGGCAGCACGGCTACGCCGGTGCGCTCTCGCTCGAAATGAGCGGCGGCGACGACCTGCCCGAGGTGGCCCACGACCTGGCCATCGTCCAAGCCGCCACGGGCTGATCCTCCGGGAGACCGGCCGTGACCTTGCGGATGGGCCTGCTGGGCTCGGGCTGCATGGGGCTGGCGCGCGGACTCGCGATGGCGAGGCTCGACGGCGTGGCGGTCACGGCGGTGCACAGCCGCCGCAGCGAGAGCGCCGCGGCGCTGGCCGGCAACCTGGGTGCGGCCTGCCTCGGCGAGTTGGACGAGTTCCTGGCCGCCGTCGATGCGGTGGTGGTGGCGGTGCCCAACGCGCTCCACGAGCGCTTCGCCGCAGCGGCGCTGGAGGCCGGCCGGCACGTGCTGGTGGAGTACCCGCTGGCAACGTCGCTGGCGGCGGCCGAGCGGCTGCAGCGCCTGGCCGAGCAGCATGACCGCGTGCTGATGGTCGGCAACACGATCGTCCACGAGGCGATTTTCCGGTATGTGGCGAGCCACGTGGTCTTCGCCCGCGTGGAGGCCCGCCCGAGCGAAGACCCCGACCGGTTGGCTCTCAACGGGGGAACACTCGTCATGGGCCATGCGGAAGGCGCCACCAGTTGCGTGCAGTGGTACCTGGGCGCCGAGGGCGACGCGCTCCCGCGCGGCTTGTGGCTGACCGGCGACCGCGGGTCGGTGACGGTGGTCGCGCACCGGTTCGGCTGGTCGCAGGTGATCTGGGGCGGCGGCGGACCGGGGCAGGTCGAGGAGATCGAGGACGACTGGGGTGTAGCCGGCTCCAGCGCGGAGTTCGTCGCAGCGATCCGCGGCGAGTGCCACCATCGCGCGGCCCTGGCCAGCGACCTGCGCACGCTGGAGGTGGCGTTGGCCGCCGCCCGCTCGGCGGACGAGCGGCGGCCGGTGACCGTTTGACCCACGCTCAGAGCGCCACCTCGGCGCACTCGAAGGCGAACTCGCCCTCGGACACATCGACGGTGACGTGCCCGCCCTCGGCCACGCTCCCGTCGAGGATGAGTTGCGACAGCCTGTTCTGCAGGT
>JACPDV010000130.1:3454-9263 GCA_016183835.1 Armatimonadota bacterium | reverse complement strand
GGCCGGGCTCGACGGTCTCGGCGACCAGGGCGCCCGCTGGCGCGCGCTCCTCGCGCTCGCCCGCCACCTCGCCGCCGGCGTCGACCTCGAAGCCCATGCCGACCTCGAGCACGCCCGCGACCGCGAAACCGCCGAGTTGCTCGAGCGGCTCAGGATGGATGAGCCGCCGGCTCAGGCGGGCTCCGCCGCCAGGTAGACCTCCCGCATCACCGGGCTGTCCCACACCTCTGCCACCGGCCCGCTCGCCCGGCAGCGGCCGCGGTCGAGCAGGATCACCTCGTCCGCCACCCGCCGCACCAACACCAGATTGTGCTCCACCAGCAGCACCGTCCGCCCAGTGGACACGATCCGCCCGAGCAGCTCGGCCAGCTCGTCCACCAGCCGTGGGTGAATCCCGCTCGCCGGCTCGTCCAGGAGCAGCAATTCCGCCCCGGAGGCGAGCAGCCGCGCAAGGGCCGCCAGCTTCTGCTGCCCGTAGGAGAGTGACCCGGCCGGCACGTCCGCCTGCGCCGTGAGCCCGACGAAGGCGATCTGCTCCCGCGCCGCTGCCAGCGCCTGCGCGTCACGGCGCCGGCCGGCGAGTGCCGCCCAGACGCCCTCGTGCGGCCCGCCTGGCAGCCCGCAGAGCACGTTCTGGGTCACGCTCATCGAGCGGAACACGCGGACTTCTTGGAACAGCCGCCCAATCCCCGCTCGCGCCGCCCGGTGCGCGCCGAGCGGGAGCGGGGCGCCGCGGAAGAGGACTCGTCCCGCGTCCGGCCGGCGCCGCCCGGCGATCAGGTCGAGGAGCGTCGACTTGCCCGCGCCGTTTGGACCGATCAGCGCCGTCACCCGCCCCGGCCGCACCTCCGCCGAGAGCCCATCCACAGCCGTCATCCCGCCGAACCGGCGGGTCACTGCTTCCAGGGCCAGGAGCGGCTCACTCAAACCGGTACGCTCCCGCCAGGCCCTGCGGCCGCCAGCGCAGCAGCACGATCAGCAGCAGTCCAAACATGACCTGCCGCAGCTCGCCGGCCAGCGCGGCCCACTTGCCCCCGAGCAGGCGGAGTGGCTCCGGGAGGAGCACGATCGCCGCCGCGCCGACCACCGGGCCCACCAGGTTGCCGCTGCCCCCGACCACCAGGGCGGTGAGCACCAGCACGCTCTCGGCGATGCCGAACTGGTTCGGGTCGAGCGTGCCCAGCCGCACCGCGAGCAACGCGCCGGCCAGCGCGGCCCCGGCGCTCCCGGCCAGGAACGCCTTGACCTTGAACGCGGCCACGTTGCGGCCGAGCGCCGCCACGGCCTGGTCGTCGTCGCGGATCGCCCGGAGCTGCCGGCCGAACGGGCTGCTCCCCAGCCGGTGGAAGGCCAGCATAACCACCGCCGCGCAGACCGTGGTGAAGGCCACGAAGCCGAGCGAGTCGGGCGGCAGGGCGAGCCCCGCCACGGTGGCCGTGGGGATGTCCGTCAGCCCGCTGGCCCCGCCGGTAAGCCGGTCGAGGTTGTAGAGACTGCGGAAGGTGATGGTCTGCAGCGCCAGCGTGGCGACCACGAAGTAGTCGTCGCGGAGGCGCAGCGACGGGAGGGCCACGACCACCCCAAGGAGCATCGTGACCAACACCGCCGCGCCGACCGCGGGCAGGAACGCCCAGCCGCAGCTCTTCATCAGAATCCCGGCGGCATACGCCCCGACTCCGTAGGA
This sequence comes from Armatimonadota bacterium, assembly GCA_016183835.1. Lineage (GTDB taxonomy): Bacteria > Armatimonadota > UBA10988 > UBA10988 > UBA10988 > JACPDV01. The sequence continues at coordinate 7,579 of JACPDV010000130.1, read as the reverse complement.
CGCAGCGTGACATAGCGAGACGAGGCCGGTGTAGCCCACCAGGAGGTTGAGCGAAACGGCCAGGATCAGGTACAGTTCGACCGTGGCAAGCAGGCTGCAGGCATATGACATGGCGTCTTCGGGCGGTTCGGTGCCGCCGCGGCCGCTCCTCTCGGCCGGCTCGCGGCGCTCGCTCCTCGGCCCGCGGCCGCTCGGGCACGGCGGCGGGCCCCCGGACTATGGTAAGGCGGTCTTGCTCAGCGTGCTGGGCCTGGTGCTGCTGGGCGGCCTGCTGCATCGCTTCCGGCCCGAGCACCGGGGTGAGCTGGCGTGGGTCGCCGCCGCCGGTGATGCGGTGCGGGTGGCCCTGGCGGCGGCCGACGGGCGGGTCTTCGCCGCTGGCGAGGACGGCTCGCTCTGCGCCCGCGCGGCCGACCACGGGCGCCTGCTCTGGCGGGTCAAAGCCGCCGCGCCGGTGACGGCCGACCTGCTGGCCGCCGACGGGCATGTCTACGCCGGGTTCGAGACGGGCCGGGTGGCCGCCCTGCGGGCCGCGGACGGCCGGATGAGCTGGCAGGTCACGGTACCCGGCGCGCCGGCCTGCGGCTTCGCCCGCTGCGGTGACAGCCTCGTGGTGGCCACGGATGCCGGCGACCTGCGCGCGCTCCTGGTCGCGAGCGGGGTCTGGCGGTGGCGGCTGCGCCTGCCCCACCCGCCCACCTCGGCGCCCACCGCGGCGGGACCGGGCCGGTTCGCCCTCACCTTCGCCGACGGGCGCGTAGAGCTGCGCGATGAGACCGGCCGCGCGCTGTGGGCGGTGCGGCCGATGAAGACCGCCGTCCGCTGGCCGCTGGTGGCCGGCGACCTGCTGTGGGTCGCCGCGGACGCCGGGCAGGTGCTCGGCCTGCGGCTGTCCGATGGCGGCGTAGCGCAGCGGGTTCCGCTCACCGCGCCCCTGGCGGTGCCGCCGGCCGCCGGTGACGGGTGGCTCTACCTGGCCAGCCGCGACCGCGTCCTGCTCGCGCTCATGCCGACCGGCGAGCCGGCCTGGGGGGTGAACCTGCCCGCCGCCGCCGAGGCGCCGCCGGTGGTGGTGGACGGCCAGCTCCTGATCGCCGGCCGGGACCGCAGGCTGAGCGGCTACGACGCACGCACCGGCCGACGGCTCTGGGGGCTGCGCCTGGAGGCCGACATGACGGCCGCGCCAGCGGTGGCGTGGGGCCGCGCGGTCGTGGCCACCTGGGACGGCAGCGTGGCGGCGGTCCGCCCGCGCTGACGGATCAGCTCGGCGTGCCCAGCTCCAGCGGCAGGTCGATCGACACGCTCGCCGCGCCCCAGCCGCTGACCAGCAGCCGGGCCTTGCCCAGCGCCTGGCCGCGCCGCTCGTAGCGGATGGTCAGAATGCTCCGCGCGGTCTGGCCCGGGAGGAGCGTGAAGGAGCCGGCGCTGAACCCCGCCGTGGCGCCGCGCGGCAGATCAGCCAAGCGGAAGGTGCCCAGCAGCACCGGCGTGGCGCCATCGTTGCGCACCGTCACCTCGCGCGCCTCGGGATGCCCGGGGGAAGCCGCCACCGGCGAAGTCGCCACACCCACCGCGAGCGCTGCCGCCGGCAGGTTGGCCATCGCCGCCAGAGGCGCCTCGGACGGCTGGTCGAGCAGCGCTTGCACGTCGCCGAAGGGCAGCCGGCCGGCGTAGGCCAAGAGCCCCAGCGCGAACCGGTCCATCCCCGCCCAGACCTGCAGCCGACGGCGGTAGTCGCGCGGCGTGCACCACCACAGCACCCGCCCCTGCCCGCGCCGGCCCTCCACCAGCAGCGGCCGGGAAGGCCCGAAGCGCGCCAGCGTGTCGGCGCCCTCGGCCAGCTCGTAGTACCCGTCCGACAGACCCGCCGGGAGGTCGCCGCTCAGCCCCAGAAACGCGGGATGGGAGCGCAGGAGGATCTCCGGCCGCGCCGGGTCCACCGGCTCCTCCAGCGGCCCGAGCGCCGGCCTGGCAGGGAGCAGATCGGTCAGCCCGGTGCCCGCGATCCAGCTCGGCGGGCCATCGAGCAGCACTCCGGCGCCGCCGCGCACCAGCGCCAGGATCGAAGCCACCTCGCCGGCGTCGGGCGGCGGCACGTCGCCCGGCCCGAGGTAGACCGCATCCACCTGCTCGGGTGTGAGCTCGGCCAGGCGCTCGCGCCCGATGGGCCCCACGCCGGCCAGCTTCGGCGCCTCGCCCGCCAGCCACAGCACGCGCACCCGCCCCGGCGCGCGCCCGGCCCGCACGCCGAGCGGCACCACGTCGGAGGCGAGCCCGGTGCCCGGCGCCTCCGTCACCGCCAGGTACGCCCCGGCCGGCACGTTGTCGCCCACGTCCCAGGTCAGCGTGCCCACCTGCTGCAGGCCGTCGAGCCCGTCGGCCAGCGGCACGGTCTGCTCGGCCCAGACGTGGCCGTCCAGCCCCTGCACCCGGCAGCGCAGCTCCTTCCACGAGACCGGCTTGGCCTGCCACCAGTCCTTCCCCGCGCCGAACACGCCCATCAAGTCCAGCCGCACCGTCTCGCCGTGGCTGACTTCCTGCCGGTCCGCCCGCGCGAATACCACCGGCCCCGCCAGGAACCGTCGCAGCACGTCGGCCGCCGGCCGCGGCTGCAGCCCGTAGTCCACCAGAGCGCCGCCCACCCGGGGCCACGACTCGTTGAGGCATGAGACCATCACCGCGCCGCCTGCCGCCGCCGCCGCCTGCCGCCGGGCGTTCTCCGCCTGCCACAGGCGGAGCAGATCGAGCAGCGCGTCCTCGCTTCGCACCGGCCCGAGCCAGGCCTGCGCCGCCTCGAGCGTCGCCGGCCGCCCGCCGTGCGCCTCCCACCAACCCGTCAGCGGCCAGGGCGCCACGGACATCTCGGCCGGCAGCGCGTCGCGCTCCAGGAAGCCCAGATCCGCCGGCGGCGCGTCGGGGAGGCTCACCTGGTAGACCTTGAGGAGCGCCGCGCGGCGCTCATGCGCGGCGGCGGTGCGGTTGTCGACCCACTCCCAGGTCGCCGGGCCAGCCTGGCTGCCCACCGCCGAGATGGCGTACGCGTCGGGTGCGAGCTGCCCGAGTCGCTCGGCCACCGCCGCCAGCCGCGCGTTGGCCGGGCCACTGTCGGGCACGTCCACGGCGCTGACGTAGGCCACCAGGCAAGGGTGGCTGCGGGTCTCCAGCGCCACCCCGTCCACCGCGCCGAGCAACTCGTCGAGCGGAGGACGGGCGATGTCGCCGAGGAGCGGCAGATCCTGGATCACGAGCAGCCCGAGCCGATCGCAGAGCTGGTAGAAGTCGGGATCGGCCAGCCCGCCGCCGTCCCACACGCGGATGGTGTTGAACCCGTTGGCCAGCGCCAGCCGGAGGAGCTGCTCGGTCCGCTCGCGCGAACGCTGCAGAAACCGGTCCACCGGCCGCCACTCGGCGATGCGCAGTGTGAGGGGCGTGCCGTTGACCGTCAGCGCCGCCTGCGCGCCCTCCTCCGGGATCTCCGCCGACCGCACGCCGAACTCGGCCTGCGCGCAGTCGGTGGCCTGTTCGCCGACCCGCGCCTCCAGCGTCGCGCGGTAAAGCGCCTGCGGCCCCACCGAGGCGGGCCACCAGAGCCGCATCGCCGGCGCCTCCACCACCACGCGGAGCGGCGCCGACTCACCCGGCTCCACCCGCAGGCTGCGGGCGAAAGGGATCTCCTCACCGCCCTCGACCGGCTCGACGGCGCCGCGCAGCACCACGTCCGCCGCGACCTTTTCGTCGTTGGTGACCACGGTCTCGAGGGTCACGGTGGCCGGGAGCTTGGCGTCGGCCGTGGGCGCGGCGCGCCCCTCGCCCGGCTGCGCGGCGACGCGCAGAGGCGCCAGCCGCACCGGCCCCACCGCCCGCACCGCCACGTCGCCGGTCACGCCCAGCGGGAGCGCCGCCGCGCCGCCGTCGAGCCCGTAGCCCACCCCGTAGCCGACCACGTTCTCGCGCGGCGGCGAGTGAAAGCCCTGCACCGCCGTCCACGGCGCGGCGCCCGCGAGGATGCGCAGCGCCAGTAGGTTCGACCCGCCCGCCCGCGCCGGCGCGGTGATGTCGACGTCGCCCAGCGCGAAGGGGCCGGCCACCTTGCCGACGTAGGTATCGTTGAGCCACACCTCGCCG
>JACPDV010000130.1:0-3441 GCA_016183835.1 Armatimonadota bacterium | reverse complement strand
ACTGGCAGACGCCGGTCAGCTCGAGCCGGAGCCGCCGCCCCTGCCAGGCGGAGGGGAGATCGAAGCGCCGGTAGAGCCACCACTCCCGCTCGGCCAGCGCGGCGGCACGGCCGAGATTGTCGTTGCGATAGAGGTCGGGCAGCTCGCCGGAGCGCATCAGCGCCACAGGGATGGTGCCAGGCAAGCTGATGCGCCGTTGGGCGGTCAGTTCGGCGCCCTCCTTCTCGGCCCCGCCCGCGACGCCGGCGCCCACGTCGAGATCGTCCAGCGCCCATTCGCCCGCCAGGCTGAGGCGGTCGGCGCCGGCCGGCTCGCGCGGGCGCGGCGCTTGCGCCTGCCGCGGACGGGTCAGCCGGCAGAGCCCCCAGCTCGAGTCGCCGAACAGCCACTTCCGACCGTCGAGCGCGCGGGCCACCAGGCGCAGCTCCTTCACGCCCGAGCAGTTCACCACCAGGTGCCGCGGCTTGGTGTTCCAGCGCATCTCGCCAGTGTCGGCCAGGAGCCGGCCGTCGCCGTAGACCACGAAGGCCACCCGCTCGGCCTCCTCACGCGCCTTGCTGACCGCTTTGGCGCCCTCGAGGTCCACGCCGGTCCAGGCCTCGAAGCCCTGGAACTGCCGGTCGATGTCGTAGGACAGCTCGGCCTGCGGATGGATCCCGATGCCGCGGTCGAAGCTCATCCCGTTGAGCGTGACCAGCGCTCGAGTCGTAGGCCACCACGCCCTTTTCCATGTCGATTCGCTTGGGGCAGATGTCGGAGAGCCAGACCTCGTCGCCGGCCGGCAGCGGGGCAAGCGGGCTCGGCGGCCGGCGCGGCTGGCTGACGGCACGGAGCTTCTCGTCGCCGCGGATGATGCGGCCGTTCTCCAGGCCCCAGTCCTCGTCGAAGTAGCCGCTCACGAGGAACGTCTCGGGCGTCTGCGTGTGGGCGTCGAAGACGGCGAAGTCGAAGTAGTTGCGGTCGTCGTAGATGCCCCAGTCGAAGAAGTTGCCGAAGCGGCCGTTGATGTCCCAGGTGCCCTTCCAGGTCAGCCCGGCGAAGATGCCCAGGTAGCGCTCAGGGTTCAGCGGGTTGGGGTAGCAGAGCTTGATCCCCACGTCCTCGCCGGCGAAGCTCTCGTGCCCGACGAAGACCTGGCCGTCCTCGATCCGCACCGGCAGCCGGTTGCCGGCGCGCCTGACGATCAGATTGCTGTCGGGCCCGCCGAAGCAGACCAGGTTGCTGTCGGCGATGTCCTGGTCATTCACGTCGTAGTCGAGCTTGACCCTGGCCCGCTGCCCGCGGCCCCAGCGGCGCCACTTCTCGGCGAGCTGCTCGGTCATCAGGCGGTTGACCTCGTTGGTCAGCCGATCTCCGGTGGTGCCCTGGACCACCAGGAAGCGCTGCATGAAGACGTGCTCGATGGGACCGCCGACGTTGGCGTTCTTCTCCAGAGTGGTGGGCGCGTCGCAGGGGCTCCAGCGCAGCCCGCCGAGGCCGAGCCGCAGCACACCGCCTTCGGGCAGCTTACCCTCGTAGGCCGGCAGGTCGTCCACCGTCACCGTGATCGGCAGCGCCGGATCCACCAGGTGCTCACCGAGGAGCAGGCTGAAGCGCTTCAGGTTGGTGGTCTGGACGCGGATGCTCTGCCCGCGGATGTCGGCGTCGATGCGGGCGTCGCGGGCCTGCTCCCGGAACCGCTCCAGCCGCACCCAGTAGGCGCCCGGGTAGCGGTGCCAGGAGGTGCGAAAAGTCACGTGCTTGGGCCACGGGTCGCGGCTGCGGGCCATCAGGTAGCTCTTCTGCCGCTCCCAGGTGCCGGCCGCGAAGCCGCCGTGCCCCACCCCGGGCTGCTCCTCGTAGACCACGTCGTAGCCCAGGTTCTTGAGCCGGTCGGTCATCGTCCGGGCGTGGCCCACGGGCACGATGTTGTCCACGGTGCCGTGCACCGCGTACGAGCCCACGTGGCGGAGGTTCTCGGCGTAGGTGAAGGCGGAAGTGGTGTTCTGCAGCCACTCGCGGTAGGGGGTGATGTAGGTCCGGTCGACCTGCCCCCAGCCCCAGACCTCCTCCCACACGCGGTGGTTGGCGTTGCCGCAGGTGGGCGCGTCGGCGGCGAAGCGGTCGGGGTAGAGGGTGGCCATCTGCCACGAGCCGGTGCCGCCCATCGACCCGCCGGTGATGTAGACCCGGTCGGGGTCCACGCCGTAGTCCTCGAGCATGGCGTCCATCACCGTGATGATGTCGCGCTCGCACCACAGCTTGTAGTCGCCGTTGCCGCGACCGAAGCAGGCCACCGAGACAGCGTCGGGGAAGCCCGGCGCGGGGTGACCCAGGAACTGCCCGAAGCCGTAGCCGTGGATGTTGACGATCAGCGGCATGGCCTTGCCGGGCGCCCAGGCGTCGGGGATGGCCACGCTGTAGTGCTGGAGGGTGTCGTCGATGTCGGAGACGTAGCCGCGGAGGTAGGTGCCCTTCCGCCCGGCGTACGGATCCTCTCCCCGCTGCGCGCGGTCGAACTGCGCCTCCAGGTCGTTCAGGTCGCGCTTGAGCTGCTCCACGTCGGCGCGGACCACGTAGTTGCGCCAGGCGGCCTGCCCGGACTCCTTCTCCTCCAGGCTGATCAGCACGGAGCCGATGTAGCGCCGGCGGCGGGTGTCGGAGCCGGGCGCGACGGCCGCGGCCATCATCCGCTCGCGCAGCTTCTTGAGCCGCTCGAGGTGCTCCTTGTAGGCCTTGCCCACGCTCTCGGCGAAGCTGTAGGCGCGCACCTTGGCGCCGTCGGGCTCCTCGAGCGACGAGACGATGAGCGTGGTGCCGGCGTAGTCCCAGGGAGTCACCCAGGTCCAGCTCGCGCCGGCCACGGCGCCCTCGCCCCAGTCGTCGCCGCGGCGGAGCGGGGTGACGGTGCCCTGCTCATCGACGGCGTAGACCCGCAGGCGCGCGGCGGTGCTCAGCCCCAGCCCGGCCAGGGCCACCACGCGCACCTCCTCGTCGCCGTCGTAGTAGCTCCGATCCACGCCGATGGGGACGAACGCCGGGAGGTACTGCTCGGCCTCTGCGGCGCTCAGCTCGCCCGTCAGGCGCATCTCGCCAAACAGAGCGGGCCGCCAGGGGATGGGCAGGCGCGGCGCGTCGTAGCCCGTCGGGCCGGGCGGCGCCGGCGGCGCCACCGGTGGGCGGAGTGTCGATGGCCAGCTCAGCACGGCGTGCTCGCGGTCGCCGGCGTCCCAGTCCACCAGCCGCAGCGCCAGGCCGCGGCGGTCGTCGAGCATGGGGAACCCGCCCGGCAGCGCCGACCAGGGGATCCGCGCCTCGACCCGCCAGCCGCCGTCGACGTTGTGCCAGGTCACCACCGCGCCGGGGATCTCCTCGCGCCGGTCGACGTCCATCACCGCGGCGGCGATCTCGCCGCCGCCCTGCGGCACCGGCGGGAGGATGGCCACCGCCTTGGCGGTCACC
>JACPDV010000161.1:5632-10754 GCA_016183835.1 Armatimonadota bacterium | reverse complement strand
GCCGGTCCTCTCCGGCACGGTCAAAGTCTTCGGCGGGTTGGTGAGCGAGGATGCCAAGGCCTTCTTCGAGCGCCGGCCGAAGAACGTCGCGTTGCGCGACTGGCCCGCCTGGCCCACGCTGGCGGTGAACCTCGACGCCACCCGCGACAACCGCATCCGCACCGGCGTGCCGCAGCTCCAGGCAGTGCTCTCCGCGTCCGGGCGCCTGACCGGCAGCCCGCAGGATCTCGAGGTCCGCGGCGACGCTCAGATCACTCAGGGCAGCCTGCGCGCCACCTTCCTCACCGAGCCCATCGAGCGGATCGAGGCGCGCACCAGCAAGCTCGAGGTGCGGCGGAACCCGGTGACGCGGTCGTTCGACCCGTACGTCTCGTTCCGGGCCACCGCCGAGACCACCTTCCGGAGTCCCACCGGCGGCGGATCGATGCAGAGCGACCGCGTGCGCATGGAGGTGCGCGGCGGGGTTGTCCCCGGGCCTGAAGGCCCCGTCATGAGCGAGTGGGTGGTCACCGCGCGGAGCGACCGCGCCCTGCCGCAGGACGAGATCCTGGCGCGGCTCACCGGCCGGCGCGAGTTCCAGCGCGCGATGGAAGAGGGCAAGGTGCAGGACTTCCTGCGGCGCGAGATCACCAGCGCCGGGATCCAGGCGGCCTGGGAGACGGCGGTGGGGCCGGCCGTGGAGGGGCTCCGCCGCGGGCTCGGCCTGGACCAGTTCCAGATCCGCGTGGAGAGCGATCGGCCGGTCCACATCCAGGCCGGGAAGTGGCTGGTGAAGCACCTCTTCGTCAGCTACGCCATCGACGTCCAGGGCAATCGCGGCACGACCCAGAGCCTGCGGGTCGACTACGAGCTCGCCGGCGGCGTGACGGTGGGCGTGCAACTGAGCAGTGAGCCCGAGGTGCGTGGGTCGGCGGAGTACCACACCCGGTACTAGCTGGGCGGTCCGAGGTTGCACTAGGCGCGCGCGGCGTTTTGGCTTACACTGGTCGGCGGCTGCGGCCCGCAGAGGAGGCTGACGTGGCGAGGTCCTGGCATCGGCCCGTGCAGCGGGCGGTCTGTATCGCACTGGCCCTGGGCGCGGTGACGGCCACCCAGATCGGCTGCGGCGGCAACACCGGCGCGTCGTTTGCCGCCGGGGTGCGGGTCGACCTGCTGGCCGTCCGCGATATCCTCGTGACGGTCGCCGACACCACCGCGCACCTCACCTGGATCACCCGCGACGCGCTCCCCAACCGTCTCTTCTACGGCACCACCCAGGCCCTCGGCGCTGTCGCCGAGAACGGCGGCAGCACCACTGCCCACGCCGTGGACATCGCCGGCCTGACCCCCGACACGCTCTACTTCTACCGCGTCGACGGGCGGGGCAACCAGTACCGCTTACGCACCCTGGGCGGCGCGCGCACCCGGGTTGCCTTCGTCAGCGACCGCAACGACGGCCGGCGCGAGGTCTACATCGCCTACGACCTGGGTGAAAACGTGGCTCGCGTGACCACCACCGGCGGGTTCAGCCCGGCGCTCAGCCGCGACGGCACGCAGCTCTGCTGGACCGGGCCGGGCGCCGGCGGCGTGGACGACATCTTCGCCGTGACCCTCGACCACGACGGCGTGGTGGCGGGCACGGAGGTCAACCTGACCAACACGCCCGGCCGCGACGAGCACAGCCCCGGGTTCAACGCCGACCACAGCGCCGTGGTCTTCGCGGCCTCCACCGCCGGCGCGCCGTCGCAACTGGTGGTGCGGCAGGTGGGCGACGGCAGCGAGACCGTGTTGGTCGACAACGGGGCGATCAACGACGCGCCGACCTTCAGCCCCGACGGCACACGGGTGGCGTTTTCGTCCACCACGCGCACGGCGCTGGTGCAGCTTGCCCACCGGCCGATCGACCCCGCCAGCCTCAGCGTGACGCTCAACGACGTGGCGCGCACGCCGGTGCCGGCGAGCCAGTACACCGTCCTGGACGCGGCGGCCGGGCAGCTCGACTTCAGCGGCTCGACGGCGGCCGACCAGGTGGTGCTGGTGAGCTACACCGGCGCCGGTGCCCTGGTGACAGCGGAGGCGCAGCGCGTGCCGCGGCCGCACCTGGAGCTGTTCACCGTGCAGGCCGACGGGAGCGGGCTGCGGCGGATCACCACCACCAACACGCGGCAGGGCTCGCCGTGCTTCGTGCCCACGGCCGACCAACTGGTGCGCGAGGTGGAGTCGGGGGCGGCGAGCAACCTGGCGCGCATCGACGGCACCGGGGCGGGCGACGCGTTCCTGACGCGCGGCGCGTTCTGGGACCGCGGCCCGGCGGTGTCGCCCGACGGCACACTGGTCCTGTTTTCAAGCAACCGCAATGAGAACCGGCTGGTCAACCTGTTCCTGGTGGACATGACGGGCAACGTGCGGGAATGGGAGCTGGTGAGCAGCGGCGAGACCGAGCCGGCCTGGTCCGTGGTACCATAGCGTGCGCAGGGTCGGCCCGAGGGCCGGAGGAGCAGCGATGGCGGGAGCCGTGCGGCCGGTGCGACGATGGTGGTGGGGCGGCGCTCTGACGCTGGCCGTGTCCGGCGGCCTGCTCTGCCTGGGCTGCGGCTCGGGCAACCCGAACAACTTCATCTGGGGGCGCAACCCCGTGTTTGCGCCGGACGGCACCCGGCTCTACTTCGCCCAGAACCTGAGCACGCCGAGCGACCAGGTGACCACCTTCGTCAGCGGCTTCGACGCCGGGGCGATCTGGCGCATCGACGTGGACGGCCAGAACCCCACGCGGCTCACGCCCGACGGGCGCGGACCCGACTTCTTCCCCTCCGTCTCGCCCGACGGCACGCTGCTGGCCTTCATCTCCGGCGAGCACGGACAATACGACGTGTGGGTCATGAACAGCGACGGCACCGGGCGCCGGCAGCTCACCTTCGACGTGGCGGCCGATACCACGCCGCGCTGGAATCCCGATGGCCTGAGCATCGTCTTCGTCAGTGAACGGAGTGGCAACGCCGACCTGTGGCGGATCCAGTTGGACGGCTCGGGCCTCGAGCAGTTGACCAGTTTCCCCTCGGACGAGGCCACACCGTCTTACACCCGCGACGGCGCCACGCTGCTCTTCGCCTCGAACCGCGACCGGAGCAACTTCGACATCTGGGCGATGGATGCGGGCGGCGGCAACCTGCGGCAACTGACCCGCAAGGACGCCGCCGGCTCGAAGTCGGCGGACGGCGGTCCGAACGCCTCGCCCGACGGCAGCACGGTCCTCTTCGAGCGGTGGGAGGGTCACTGGCAGATCTGGCGGGTGAACATCGACAGCACCGGGCTGGCCAGACTGACCACGGGCGAGCAGCACAACGGCGATCCGGAGTTCAGCCCGGACGGCCGCAGCGTGGCGTTCACCTCCTCGCGCTCGGGGTGGTGGCAGGTGTGGCTGATGGACCCCGACGGCACCGCCCCGCGCATCGTGACGGGGGACTGACTTGGCGCACAAGGAGGGATTGGCGAAGGCGGGCGTAAGGATAGGACGAGACCGCCCCGTGACGGGAGCGTCGCGAGCATGAACGATCCGGCCATGTCGGACGGCGAGTGGGAGCGCCCCGAGGTGGGTGACATCGATTTCGACGCCCTCATCGATCGCTACCACAAGAAGATTTTCAACGTCCTGCTGCGCATGGTCGGCGATTTCCACGAGGCGGCCGACCTGACTCAGGACGTGTTCGTGCAGGCCTACCGTGCGCTCCCCACCTTCCGCGGCGACTCCAAGATCTACACCTGGCTGTACCGCATCGCGGTCAACCGCGGCAAGAACCGGATGAAGCAGATCACCCGCACCACCTCCGTGGTGGCGGGCTCCATCGACGACCCCATCGAGGCCGAGGAGGGGCTCCGGCGCGAGGTGCCCGACCAGTCCCACGTGCCCGAGCGGGTGCTGCAGCAGCGCGAGCTGCAGGCGGTGGTCAACCAGGAGATCAACGGCCTGCCGCCGGATTTCCGGCTGGTGGTGATCCTGCGTGACCTGGAGGGTCTCTCGTATCGCGACATGGCCGAGGTCATCGGGATCTCACTGGAGGCAGTGAAATCCCGGCTCTTCCGCGCGCGCAGCCAGCTCAGAGAGCGGCTGCGGCCCTACTTGAGCAATCCCGGGGGCGAGGAGCCGGCCGACTCCGACGGCTCCTGGCGACCGTCGACGTGAGGTGACGCTTGAGCCTGCACCTGCCGGCACGGCGCCGGCCGCTAACCCTGGCGCTGACCCTCTTCGCCCTCGCCCCCGCGCTTGCCCAGGGCGGGAAGAAAGCCGTGGTCTCCGCCATCGAGATCACCGGGCTGCAGAAGATCGAGGAAGCGCTGATCCAGAGCACCATGCAGCTCAAGGTGGGCGCCGCCTTCGATGAGGACCTGCTCCAACGCGACGCCATCGCCATCTCCGAGCTGGGCTGGTTCTCGTGGACCAAGGACCCCGACGCCAAGGGCTCCTACATCCACCACGGCGCCGACCCCGACGGCAACGAGCGGATCGAGGTCCATCTCGTCGAAAACCCGCTGATCGCCGAAATCCGCATCCTCGGCGAGCCCGCCCTGGCCCCGGAGGTGATCGCCGCGGGCTTCGGCGTGTTCCACGTCGGGCAGCCGGTCAACACCAATCCGGAGCGGGTCGCCAGCGCCATGCGTTACGTCGAGACCGCTTACAAGGAGAAGCTCAACGTCGAGGTGACCTGTGCGGCGGGCCAGTCCGAGGGCGACACCCCGTGGTTCGAGAAGCGCGAGGACGGCACCGTGACCGTGCTGCTGCGCATCGCCCCTGCCGGCGGCACGCCCACCACCCCGACCACGCCGACCACGCCGACCACCCCGACCACGCCCACCACCCCGGGCACGCCGCCCGCCGGCGAGGGCGAGCCGGCCCTCACCGCCGGCACGAAGCTGCGGGTCAGCCGGATCGAGTTCCGCGGGCTTCACCTGATCCACGAAGACGCCCTGCGGCAGGTGATCGCCACCAAGGAGGGCGAGCTCTTCGACTGGACCGTGGCCAAGGCCGACGTCGACCGGCTGTGGAGCCTGGGCCACTTCTACCGCAGCAACGACCGCGCCGGGTTGCTGGCCGTCGGCTACCCCGTGCCCGATCCCACCATCGGCACCCGCGTCCTGACCCGGGTCG
>JACPDV010000161.1:0-5584 GCA_016183835.1 Armatimonadota bacterium | reverse complement strand
GGGCGGGTCGACATCGTCGGCAACACCAAGATCTCCACCGAGACGCTGAAGAAGGAGCTCGCCTGGCTCCAGCCGGGCAAGGTCTTCAACGTCAACACGGACAACCTCGACCGCGACTTCGGGCGGCTGATCAAGAAGTACGAGGAAGCCGGGTACCAGTCCTTTCCCGAGCGCGGCGCGGAGACCCAGGGAGTCCGCCTGCTCACCCCGGAGGCCGACGGCAGCGTCACCGTCACCATCAGCATCGTCGAGGTGCGGGTCAACGAGCTCAAGTTCACCTGGGGCACGCAGAAGCCCAAGACGAAGGAGCGCGTGCTCCGGGCCTACATGAAGACCCGGCCCGGCGACGTGCTCAACTGGCGCGTCATCGGCCAGGACCTGGCCGAGATCCGCCGCCTGGACATCCTCGAAGACATCAAGGTCTCCGACAAGTTCCTCCCCAACGACCCGACCAAGGAAGACCTGACCTACGAGGTCACCGAGAAGAAGACGGGCAACATCGGGGCGGGCGGTGGCCTCTCGTCGCGCTACGGCCTGGTCGGCTTCGTCGACGTCTCCGAGAGCAACCTCTTCGGCCTGGCCCACCGCATCGAATCGCGGGTCGAGTTCGGCGGCCGGTTCAACTTCAACACCACCTACTTCTACCCGCTCCTCGACGGCCACGGCACGGAGCTCGAATTCCGCGTCTACAACACCGAGGACCGCACCGGCGCCACGGGCATCGGCGCCTTCACCAACCGCCGGGCCAACTTCGACCAGGTCCGCCGCGGCGGGTCGATCCTCTACTCGCGGCCCATCGCCGGGCAGCTCCGCGGCTCGGTGCAGTATCAGATCGAGAACGTCAGCACCGCACGGCGCGGCTCGCAGTTGCCCAACCTGCCGCCCTTCCCGTTCCAGGACATCGGCTCCGACACCACCTCGAGCCTGACCTTCGGCCTGACCCACGACACCCGCGACTATCCGTTCGACAGCACCCGCGGCATGTTCCAGTCGGGCAGTCTCGAGTGGGCGTTCCTCGGCGGCGACAACAGGTTCATCAAGTACCACCTGGAAACCCGTCACTACTGGCCGGTGCTCGGCGGCACGGTCAAATCCGGCCGCCGTGAGCGGCCCGCCTGGGTGGTGGCCACGCGCGCCCGCGCGGGGTTCTCGAGCGGCCGGCTCCCGTTCAGCCAGAGCTTCTTCATCGGCGGCTCGGAGTCGCTCCGTGGCTTCACCGAGGACCGCTTCTTCGGCAACCGCGAGTTCCTGTTCAACCTCGAACTGCGCCGGTCGTTCCCCTACAACCTGATGCTCGCTGCGTTCTTCGACGCCGGCCGCGCCTGGCGGCAGGGCGAGCCGTTCAGGTTCTTCGACGACATGGCCTCCTCGGTGGGCGTCAGCCTGCGCGTCTCCACCCCGGTCGGGCCGCTGCGCTTCGACGTGGGGTTCGGCGGCGAGGGCACCAAGACCCACCTCAGCTTCGGCCAGCCGTTCTAGCGCCGCGGACCGAAACCCGCCTCGCGGTCGTCATGGTATGATGTCCGCCGGTCGTCCGCGCTGGCCGGCCGTCCGCGAGGAGATGCCCGATGAGGTCGCCCCTGTTCCTGGCGCCGGTCCTGCTGGCCGGCCTGCTCCTGCCGCTCGCCTCGGCGCGCGGCGAGGACCCCAAGGTCGGCAAGATCGACATGGAGCGCGTCTTCAAGGAGTACAAGCTCTACGCCCAGCTCGTCGAGGAGTTCAACAACTTCGCCAACAAGCTGGTCAACCGCGCGGAGCAGCGCGCCAAGCGCTACGGCCTGCTCCTTGACGAGGAGTGGAACCGGCTGGTGGAGCTGCTCGAGAAGGGGCCCAACGCCACGCCCGCAGAGAAAGACGAGATCGCCAAACTGGAGAAGGTCAACAACGACCGCGACCAGGAGCTCGCCAATCTCGACGGCAAGCCGCAGCTCACCGACGACGAAAAGAAGCGGTACGGCGAGCTGGTCAGCAAGCGCACGCAGGCGCGTCAGGGCATCGACGACTACAAGAACAAAGTCCAGCAGCAGATCAAGGATCGCGACGATGAGCTGACCGCTCAGATCTACGCCAAGATCGAGGCCGCCGTGGCGAAGGTCGCCGCCGACAAGAAGCTCTCCATGGTGGTCGTGTCGAAATACGTTCTGTTCGGCGGCATCGACGTTACCGACGATGTGCTGAAGGTGCTGAACACCGCTCCGCCGGCAGGCGACAAGCCGGCCCCGCCACCCCATTGATCGCGCCGAGCCTGCTGGGACTGGACCGCTCGGAGCTGGCGCGGATCTGCGGCGAGCTGGGTGAGCCGCCCTACCGCGCCGGGCAGCTCGCCGCCTGGCTCTACCGGCGCGGCGCCCGCGACGTGGCCGGCATGACCGACCTGCCGGCCGCCTTTCGAGAGCGCCTCGCCGCCGCCTGGCAGGTGGGCCGCAGCCGCGTCGCCGCCGACCAGCGCGCCGCCGACGGCACCCGCAAGCTGCTCCTCGAGCTGGCCGACCGCGCCCGCGTCGAGACCGTGCTGCTGCCCTACGACGAGCGCGTCAGCCTCTGCATCTCCTCGCAGACCGGCTGCGCCGTGGGCTGCACGTTCTGCGCCACCGGCTCCCTCGGCGCCGGCCGCAATCTCTCCGCCGGCGAGCTGACCGACCAGCTCCTCACCGCCCCCGAAGTGGCCGGCGAGCGCGTCTCCAACGTCGTCTTCATGGGTATGGGCGAGCCACTGCTCAACCTGGAGGCGGTGATCGCCGCGATCCGCCTCTGGCGCGACGAGGTCGCCTTCTCGCCCCGCCACGTCACCATCTCCACCGTCGGCATCCCCGCGCGCATCGGCGAGCTGGCCGCCGCGGAGCTGCCGGTCACCCTGGCCGTCTCGCTCCACGCCGGCGACGACGAGCTCCGCGCCTCGCTCGTGCCGACCACCCGCTGGAGCGTGGCCCAGGTGGTGGCCGCCGCCCGCGGCTACCAGCAGCGCACCGGCCGCCGCGTGACCTACGAGGTGGTGCTCCTCCGCGGGGTCAACGACGAGCCGAGCCACGCCTTCGCGCTCGCTCACCGGCTGAAGCGCGGCGAGCATGTCAACCTGATCCCTTATAACCCCGTGCCCCGGGCGCCCTACGAACGCCCCGAGCCGGCGCGGGTCGCCGCCTTCCGCCGCGTGCTCGAGGCCCGCGGGCTGACCGTCACCCAACGGCAGACCCGCGGGGACGACATCGCCGGCGCCTGCGGCCAGCTCCGCGCTGGGTTGGCCGAAGCGGCCTCCCGTCCGGCCCCCTCTCCCGCCGGAAGAGAACCGGGGTGAGGGCCACCTTCTCGCCGCGACTTGCCGTCTGCGCTACAATAGCTCCTGGCCCCGTGCAAAGAGAGACCCGCGTGGAGACGTCCCGACCCCTGCTCGTGACCGGCACCGCTGGCTTCATCGGCTTCCACCTCGCCACCCGCCTGCTCGACGACGGCCACGCCGTGATCGGCGTGGACGCCGTCAACGACTACTACCCCGTGGTGGTCAAGCAGCGGCGGCTGGCCCTGCTCGAAGCGCGCGACGGCTTCCTCCGCGTCGATGCCGACCTGGCTGACGCGGCGGCGGTGAACCGGGTCTTCGACGCGCACCGGCCGGAGCTGGTCTGCCATCTCGCCGCTCAGGCCGGCGTCCGCTACTCCCTCGAATATCCCCACGCCTACACCCTCAGCAACATCGAGGGCACGCTCAACATCCTCGAGGCCTGCCGGCACCACGGGGTGCAGCGGCTGGTCTACGCCTCCTCTTCGAGCGTCTACGGCGGCAACACCAAGGTGCCCTTCAGCGAAGCCGACCCCGTGGAGCAGCCCATCTCGCTGTACGCCGCCACCAAGCGCTCCAACGAGCTGATGGCCCACACCTACACACACCTCTTCAAGCTGCAGACGGTCGGCCTGCGCTTCTTCACCGTCTACGGCCGCTGGGGCCGGCCCGACATGGCGCTCTGGATCTTCACCGAGAGCATTCTGGACGGCAAGCCCATCAAGCTCTTCAACTACGGGCGCATGAAGCGCGACTTCACCCACGTCACCGACATCGTGGCCGGCGTGCGCGCCAGCCTCTTCACCGACGGGCTGGAGCCGTTCGAGCTGTTCAACCTTGGCAACCACCGCACCGAGGAGCTGCTCACGATGGTCGGGCTGATCGAGCAAGCCTGCGGGCGCGAGGCCGACAAGCGGCTGGTGGAGATGCAGCCCGGCGACGTGCCCGCCACCTACGCCGATGTCGCCCGCGCTCAGGCCAAGCTCGGCTTCGACCCCCAGACGCCCATCAGCGTAGGCATCCCGGATTTTGTGGAGTGGTATCGCGGCGTGCCCGACCTGGCCGATGCCGTGCGCACCTGGCGGGCCGCCGGCGGAGGGTAGCGCCATGCCCGAGCGGCCCAACCTGCTCTGGTTCTGGACCGACCAGCAGCCTCTGACCGCGCCCAGCGTGCCGGGAGCTGCGCGAGCGGCTGGTGAAGCGGTGTTTCGACCGGGCTATGTTCACGGCGGATCCGTGGCCGGAGCGGGTGGGGTTGTACTGAGGGTATAATGAGGGGGTGAGGATAGGGCGATGGCCCCAGTGCGGTCGATCCAGGTCACTCTGATCAAGGGCGAGGATGGCTCGGTGGTGCTGCGGGACGCCGACGACCTGCCGGGGATTACGAAGCCTGGAACGAGGCGCGACGGAAGGCGCGCGAGGAGTCCCTCGAGTCGCTGAAGACCGACCTTGGACCATGTCTGGAAGACTTCTCCATACGGCGCGAGATCGATGAGTGGGGGCGCCAGATCTAGCGTGAACGACCCGCGGCCTAGCCCAGTGCCGGGTGGTATGAGGTATCAGCCATGTTGGAGATCGAGGTGGTCATGGATGTGAGCGAAGACCACAAGGGCACGGTGGATCTTCCCGAGGATGTCGGCCCGGGCCTGCATCGGGTGACGTTGCGCATTGCTGACCAGGCTCCGGAGCCGGACCCGCGGACGATGCCCATCGAGGCATTCCTGGAGTGGATGAAGATCGATCTCGGCCCCTGGCCCGAAGGCTTCACCATGCGGCGTGAGGATCTGTACTGCGACAGGGGGTGGGCGTGGTTCTGATCGACTCGAACGTGCTGGTCTATGCCAACTCGGCGTCCGCACCGATGCACGCCGCCGCAGCGGCGGCCCTCACGGAGCTGGACAGGAGTGGCGAGGTCCTCTGGATCAGTCGCCGGACCATCCGCGAATGTCTTGTGGCGACCACGCGACTGCCGTATCTGCCTGTCTCCGTAAGGTCGGAGTTGGCCGCCCGGGTGCGGGCCTGGGAGCGGCGCTATCGCGTCGCCGAGGACGGCCCGGACGTGACTGCGCGACTACTCAAGCTGTTCGAACAGGTTCTGGTGGGCGGCAAGCAGGTCCACGACGCCAACCTCGTCGCGACGATGCTCGTCCATGGCATCGATCGCCTGCTCACCCACAACACCGCTGACTTCGATCGCTTCGAGCAGTGGATCGAGGTCCTGCCGCTCTCGCGATGGGCGACCTGACCCGCTTCACGAAAACGCCGCGAAGCCATCCGTCGCCAGCGCCCGCAGCATCCGCGCCACCCGCTCGA
>JACPDV010000160.1:12104-13210 GCA_016183835.1 Armatimonadota bacterium | reverse complement strand
GAAGGAGCGCTGGCGTCTTGAAGGACAGCGGTCAGCGGCTCAACACCAAGGGGCGTGCCGAGTTCCCTCAGGCCCTTGCACGCCTCGACGCGGACGGTCGCCGGAGCGCTGGCGCTTTGCAGGACAGCGGTCAGCGGCTCCGCCGCATGAGTATCCCCCAGGGAGGTAAGTAGGCGACCGACGTTCACTCTCCCCTCCGCATTGGCGCCGGATTCCTGTAGCGCAGCTACTAGCGCCTGGCCGGCGCCGGGGGCGTTCACTGCCAGAAGGGCGCTGCCCGCCGCCTCCCGAACCCGGTCGCAGGAGTCGGCGACCGCGGTGTGAGCTAGGTGCTCAACAGCGTCGATGGCGCCGAGCGCACCGAGGGCAAGCGCCGCAGCCACACGAACTCCCGTATTGGCGTCGGCCAGCGCTTCCGCGAGTGGCTCCGTGGCGCGGGCGTCCAACAGTTCTCCGAGCGCTGTCGCCGCAGCCACACGTGCGCCGTCGTCGTCGTCGCAGAGCTTGCGGACGAGTGGTCCGACCGCCCTGGCATCGCCTAGAGCGCCGAGCGTCGCGGCGACCGCCCGGCGAACTCTGGGGTCGTCGTTGCCAAGCCCGGCGACCAGGCGCCCAAAGGGGCGCGGGCGCGGCAACCGCTCCTCGAGCCCCGGATGCGCGCGCAGCCAGCCCCGCACGCTACCTGGCTGGTAGAGCATGCGCGTCACCTCGTCAGTACAACCAGATCCGCGCTGGCCGAGGGCGACGCGGAGACACTCCGCGGCGCGGCGATCTACTAGCCTTCGCAGGACGTTCTCGGCGACGAGGTGACCGTAGCGATTCTTGTTCAGCGCAGCCGTCACGGGTCTGATGGCCGAAGGGCAGCCGATGTTCCCGAGGTGATGCAGAGCTACCACACGAGCATGGTCTGACCTCGCAAGCCGCAAGCGCCACACCCACCACGTGCAACGCAGTCGATCTACCGGCCCCGCCATTGCCTTACTCCTTGCCCCCCACTGGAGAGTCTCGTCTCTCGCCACGTAGCACCAACGAACGGCTCTGCAGCGCTGGCGAAAGCGTCTGGGTTCCCAATGCGTGCCATCCCGGTGCTCCGTTTGGCCGAGCCG
>JACPDV010000160.1:5991-12082 GCA_016183835.1 Armatimonadota bacterium | reverse complement strand
ACCCCTTTCATCCCCACCTCCACCGCCGCCACCCGCCCCGGCTCGCCGAAGCTGTTCTCGTCGTCCGGACTGACCCCCGTCAAGACCCAGCTTCGCGCCTCGCTCGCCAGCTTCGCCACGCCCTCCAGCCTGATCTCCGTGTCCTGAGACACACCGCTCGTGTTCACCACCTTGACCACGATCTCGCCCGTCGCCCGCCGCCCCGCCACCACCGCCAGAGGCTCCGGGCCGCTGTCCACCGTGTCGTGGATCAGCTTGCCGTCCAGCCAGCAGCGCACCTTCGGGCCGTCCAGCTCGATCCGGATGTCGTGCCAGCGGCCCGTCTCCACCGCCCCGTCCACCGCCGGCGTGAGGATGCTCTTCTGACCGGCCGCGCACTTCTCGATGGCGTGGCGCTGGTTGCCCCAGCCGCCGATGTTCCACCACAGCCAGTCGCCCTCGCCGCGGACCTTGAACATGATCAGGAAGCCCTCGGCCCCGGCCAGCTTGCGGGCTCTCAGGCTGTAGGTGTAGTTCGTCCAAGCCGGGTCGCCGAAGGTGCTGCGCATGTCCTCGCCGCTCTGCCCCTCGCGGTACGCCCCGTCCACCACGCTCCATTGCCCGCGCAAGGGCTTCCAGCCGGCCGCCTCCTGCGTGAAGTCGCTGCTGTAGAGCACCTGGTCGCCCCGGGTCACGCGGATGTCCTTGAACTCGGCCTGCGTCTGCCAGGTGGACAGCCCGATGGCCCCGCCCAGCTCCGGTGTGAACGTCTCCGAGCGGACCTCCGCCGGGAGCACCACGTCGGCGCGGTGCCGGCTGAACAGCTTCTGCACGTGGTACGACGGCGTGCCGAAGCAGTGGGCGTTGTCGAAGACGATGGCGTCGGGGTTCCAGGCGCGGTTGGCGACGTGGACGAAGAGCGGCGCGTAGCTGGCCATCGTGACGATGTCGGAGTTGCGCTCCAGGCCGCACATGAAGGCCGCCTCGCCGAGCGCCGCGCGGAGATTGCCCTGCCCGCAGTTCTGGGTCACCGCATACTCGCCGACGTAGATCCGCGGGCCGTTGCGGTCGTACTTGTCGTAGTGGTGCGCCTGCGAAGCGAACCAGTCGGGGCTGGAGTAGTAGTGCTCGTCGAGGATGTCTATCGGCCGGGTGCGCACCGGCGTGTTGGCGATCAGCTTCAGGTCGGGGTACGCCTGCTTCAGGGCGTCGTGGAACAGGGCGTAGTGCGACTCGTACACCGGACCGCCGTTCTCGTTGCCGATCTCGAGGTACTCGAGCCCGAAGGGCGCCGGGTGGCCGTTCTTCGCGCGCTCGGCGCCCCACTTGGTGGTCACCGCGCCGTTGGCGTACTCCACCGCGTCGAGGGCGTCCTGGATCCACCCGCCGAGCTGGTCGTCGGGCACGTGGTCCTCGTGGGCCATGCCGCAGTTGATCACGAACAGCGGCTCGGCGCCCAGGTCCTCGCACATCTGCAGGTACTCGTGGTAGCCCAGCCCGTCGGTGCTGCGGTAGCCCCACAAGTTCCAGTGCCCCGGCCGCGCGGCACAAGGGCCGATGGTGGTCTTCCAGCGCGTGGCGTTGGCGAGCCTGTTGCCCTCCACGAAGCAGCCGCCAGGGAAGCGGATGAACGCGGGCCGCAACTCGGCGAGCATGCCGGCCAGGTCGGCGCGGAGCCCGTTGGGTCGGCCCTTGAAGGTCTCGGCGGGGAAGAGGGAGACGTTGTCGAGCCAGAAGGTGCCGGGCGATTCGGACGCGATGACGAGCCGGGCGTTGGCGTTGGTCTGTTGGGCGGTGAGGTCGGCGGTGAAGCGGCGCCAGGCGGCGGTCAGGCCGGTCAACGCGGTCTGCGCGAGGGTCTGCCCGGCAGGCGTCTCGAGCCGCACGGTCAAGGCGGTGAGCCCTTCGGCGCGGGCGTCGAGGGCGAGGTGGCAGCGCTTGCCGCGGCGCAGATCGAGGCCCCAGTAGCCGCCGTTGGCGGCGCCGGCGGAGCCGGGGCCGCGAACCTCCACGCGGAGGGCGTGCGGGGTGCGCGGGTTGGCCGGCATGGTGTCGTCGACGCGCATGTCGGCGGCGGCGCCGCCGCGGGTGAGGAGCTGCCAGCCGGCCGGCGTGTCGGCGTCCTCGAAGGCGCGGTTGCGGATCATCTCGGCATACAGCCCGCCGTCGCCGGCGTGGTTGATCTCTTCGAAGAAGAGGCCGTAGAGGGTGGGGCTGACCGGAGGCCCGGGGTGCGCGGCGTCGATGGTGAGGGTGGCCTGATCGGCTAGGGTCGGCAGCGCGAGGAGCAGGAGAGCCAGGTAACGCACGAAAGCCTCCCAGCCGTCTACACGGCCGAGAGGCTTTCGACCCTGCGCCTCCGGAGTCCTTCACCCTGGCCCGGGCGAGTCCCCGCCGAACCGCTCCAGGACCCCCACGGGCAGTACGGCTAGATGGCGACTGTAGCGCGGCGAGACGCGGGGCGCAATACGTGGAAATACCCAATCCGCGACCGCCTACGGGATCGTGTGAAGGAACCGGTCGGCCCAGTAGGTGGTGGCGTTCAGCCATTTCGAGTGGCCGTCGACGAAGACGTAGTTGCTGCCGCCGGCGTGGGGCGTCCACTCCTCTTTGGCGGTGCTGCTCGAGACCACGCACTTGGCCGGCGAGGTGGTCCAGTCGCCCGGCGCGTAGGGCCACGCGAAGCGCCAGTCTTCGCCCATCGGGTGGCAACTGTCGGCCAGCAGGATCAGCTCCGCCGGGAAGCGCACCGCGCCGAACGAGGTGTTCTTCTCGTGCAGGTCGCGATCCATGCCGTAGCTCGGGTAGACGGCGAAGAGGCGGTCCCAGTAGACGAACGGCCCGTTGTCGGTGCGGTTGGGGCAGAGGTAGGCCTGGGTGTTCTTGACGTACGGGTAGATGCCGAGCCACCAGCAGCAGCCGCTGCTGGCCGGGCTGGGGGTCACGCCCCAGCCGGGGGTGAAGAAGGGGAACTTCTCGTCGTTGTCCTGCACGTAAAACAGGATCGCGCTGCCAAGCTGCCGGGTGTTGGACAGACAGCTCGACTGCCGCGCCTTCTCGCGCGCCTTGGCGAAGACAGGCAAGAGGATGGCGGCCAGGATCGCGATGATGGCGATCACGACCAAGAGCTCGATCAGGGTGAACGCACGCTTTGCCAAGAACGGCCTCCTTCCGGTCGCAGTGCTCAGGCAATCCAGGCCCGCCGCAGGGCCTCGGCCACACATTCTAAGGTGGTCGGCCGGCCGAGCTTGCGGCGGATGTTCTCCAGGTGTCGCTCCACGGTTCGGCGGCTGATGCCGAGCGCCTCCGCGACGTCCTCGAGCGAGCCGCGGTCGGCCACGACCTGCAGCACCTCGCGCTCGCGGCGCGACAGGCGGCAGCGGCTCGCGCCGTCCGCCGGCCACAGCGAGGCGAGCCGGAGCTGCCCCCAGCGTGGCATATCAGCGGTCTCGAACCCGGGGTGATGGTACGCGCTGGCGCCGTCGTCGCCGTGTTGGAGCCGTGCCGAGAGCAAGCCGTCCGGCCGCACGTTGAACTCGCGCAGTGCCAGCCTGAGCTGAAACAGCACGCCGCCATCGACGGCGAAGCTGCGCCGCTGGGTGCCCGGGGGCACCGGCAGGTCACGGTCCTCGGAGTGGGAGTAGTAGTAGCTGTAGCCCGCCCAGCCGAGCGGCCCGGCGCAGCCGATGGTCAGGCCCCCGTAGCCGCGCTGGCTGAGCGGCAAGCGCCAGTGCGCGGCCATGTCGAAGATCCCCACCACATACGTGTCGTAGCCATCCTGACAGTGCGCCTCGATCGAGAGGTAGAGCCAGGCCTGGTCGTGCCCGGCGTGGACGGTCAGGACCCGCTCGGCCCGGGTGGTCGGATTGGTGAGGCGGAGGGCCGTCATCGCGCCGCCGCGCCACGGCCGGGTCGGCCGGCGCGCGCCGAAACCGGGCGAGCGCGCCAGCAGCGGCACGTCGAGCCGATCGGCTGCCGGCTCGGCCGCGGTGTCCCCGTCCGATGTCTCCGCCATCCGCTGCAGCCCTTCCCCTTCCGCGACCGCTGCCCCCTCCCGGAGCGCGCGGGTGCGCCGACGACCGTGCGCCATGCCGTTTCGCCGCGCCCGGGCGTTCCCCTCCGACCGGCGCTGCCCGCGCAAGGCGTGGTTGACGGCCACTCCCGCCGACCGTACCATCCGCCGCCGAGGAGCACGCACATGGACCCCGTTCGTCTGGCGGTCATCGGCTGCGGTAACCAGTGTACCGTCTCACTGATGCCGGGCTTGCCGTTCATCCCGGAGTTCGACCTGGTCGCCGTCTGCGACCTGAAGGAGGACCTCGCCCGGCGGAACGCCCGGCTGTTCGGCGCGCGTGGCTGGTACACCGATGCGGCCCGGATGCTCGCCGACGAAGCGCCCGAGGCGGTGATGGTGGTGGGCCCGCCGCAGATGCACGAGGAGCTGGGCAGCGCCGCCTTCCAGGCCGGCTGCCACGTCTTCACCGAGAAGCCGTCCAGCCCCACCATCGCCGGCGCGCGGCGGCTGGCCGCGGCCGGGCTGGCCGCCGGCAAACTGGGGCAGATCGGCCACATGATGCGCCACGCGGAGTCGGTGCGGGCCGCGTGGGAGTTGAGTCACCGCGAGGAGTTCGGGCGCATCCTCAGCGTCGAGAGCAAGTACACCACCTGGCCCACCGCCAGCATCCCGCCCGGCCACGGGTGGGGCGAGCCCGACGAGGACTGGACCTACATGCTCGTCCAGGGCGGGCACCCCACCGATCTGATGCGCCACTTCCTGGGGCCCATTGTGCGCGTGATGGCCCGGCGGGCGCACGGCGCCGGGAACTACAAGGTCTACCAGGTCACCGTGGAGGGCGCCGGCGGCGAGGTCGGCTTCCTCAATCTGCAGGACTGTTACGGCGGCTGGTCCACCCGGCTCGAGGTCACCGGCGACCGCGGCGGGAGCCTGACCATCGACGACCTGGACACGGTGCGCTACCGCCGCGACGACCCGTCGCTCAAGCCGCCCGGCGGCGGGATGTGCTGGACGGCGGGCGAGTGGACCCCGCACTTCACCACCAAGATGGGGGTGCGAGCGGGCTACCAGAACCAGTTGCAGGCCTTCGCCCGGAGTATCCGCGCGGGCACGCCGGCGTTCCCGAGCCTGGCGGACGGCTGGCGCAATCTGGTGGTGGCCGAGGCGATCGTCGAGAGCTGCCGCACCGGTCGGGCGGTGGAGGTGGCGCAGG
This sequence comes from Armatimonadota bacterium, assembly GCA_016183835.1. Taxonomy (GTDB): domain Bacteria; phylum Armatimonadota; class UBA10988; order UBA10988; family UBA10988; genus JACPDV01. The sequence continues at coordinate 6,875 of JACPDV010000160.1, read as the reverse complement.
AGACGGTGTAGCGCGCGATCGCAACGCTAACGCAACAATGCGGGGAGTTCTGGAAACACCAACGCCCGGCGCGGGCGGATGGCCGCCGGCCGGGCGTTGGGTGAAGGAGCGAGGGTCAGGGCACCCAGGTGCCGCCGTTCGGGTTCCACTGGCTGGGCTTCCAGTCGGAGCCCTTGAGCCACTTGGCGTGGCCGTCGTAGTAGCCGAAGTTGGCGCCTTCGTTGTGCACCGCGCCAAGGCGGCAGGCGGCGTTGCCGAAGATGGCCATGGTCGGGCCGTCGAGCGCCCACCAGCCGTTGCCGGTGCTGTCGCCGAGCGTGATCCGCTCCGCGGGGTTGGTCACCGACGCATCGGGCATGCCCTGCAGCGTGCCGTTGAAGATGTAGCTGCAGACGGTGTCCTGCTTGCTGGGGCAGCGGAAGATCTGGGCGTTCTTGATGTAGGGCCCGATCTCGCCGCCCCACCAGCCGCTGGCCGCCGGCTCCCAGGCGCTGCCGCTCCAGTACATCCGCGGCATGACTTCGTCGTAGTCCTGCGTGTATTGCCGGATCGCCAGCATGAGCTGTTTGGCGTTCGAGTTGCACGAGCTCTGGCGCGCCTTCTCGCGTGCCTTGGCAAACACCGGGAAGAGGATGGCTGCCAGGATGGCGATGATGGCGATCACCACCAGCAGCTCGATCAGGGTGAAGCCCTTCGTCCGAGCAGACCGACGCATGTGTGGTCCTCCTGCCACACAGTATACCCGTTCCGCAACGATCTCACCACATCTACGCAGCAAATTCGCTGCTATTCCGCAATGATCGTGGCGATCCTCGCGGCCAGCGCGCAGGCGTCGGCCGGCACCTCCACCGCCCCGAACCGGGCCCGCTCGCGCCGCCCCGCCA
>JACPDV010000160.1:0-5937 GCA_016183835.1 Armatimonadota bacterium | reverse complement strand
GCCGCCACGATCCGCAGCTCGTCCAGCACCGCTGCCGGCGTGGGTGCGCTGTCGGCCGCCGCGCCGCGCCGCAGGAACGCCGGCTGCGGCACCTCGGCTGCGGCCGACCGGCCCTCCCGCGACGCGCCGAACGCCGCTTCCAGAACCGGCCTCTCCTCGCCCGCCAGCGCGCGGCCGGCGTACCTGCCTCCCGCCACCAGCACCACCTCCCAGCGCCCCGCGCCGAGCGGTTGCAGGACCGCCAGGTTCTGCCGGTCGAGCGGCAGGCCCGAGACCAGCGGCCGGTCCACCGCCCGGTGCAGGTCCACCAGGGCCTCGTGGAGCGCGGCGGCGTCCTCGAACCGCAGCTCGGCCGAGGCCTGCTCGCGCGCCGCGGTCAGCCGCGCCGCGAGCCCGTCCGGCAGGTCGCGCAGCAGCGCCAGCGCGTCTTCCGCCGCCGCCCGGTAGGCCGCCTCGTCCACGGTCAGGTCGCACGGCCGGAGGCACTGGCCGAGGTGGCCGGCGAGACAGCCGGGGTGGTCCGCCCGCGGCCGGAGCGGGCCGCTGCAAGTCCGCAGGCAGGCGCCGCGCGACAGCGCCGTGGTCACCCGCTCTGCCGCGGTGCTCCCGCGGAACGGGCCGTAGTAGCGTGCGCCGTCGGCGGTCAGCTCGCGCACCACGTCCACCCGTGGGTAGGCCTCGCCGAAGTCCACCCGGAGGAAGGCGTGGTTCATCGGCACGCGCGAGAGCACGTTGTGCGGCGGCTGGTGGTGCTGGATCAGCCGGGCTTCGACGATCCGCGCTTCCAGGTCGCAGGCGCAGAGGAGGTAACCGATGCGCCGCACTCGCTGGGCCATCTGCCGCCGCCGGCCGCGTTCCGACCGGGGCCGGAAGTAGCTGGCGACGCGCTCGCGCAGCCGGGCCGCCTTGCCGATGTAGAGCAGGCGGCCGGCGCGGTTGTAGAAAAAGTACACCCCGGGCGAGCGCGGCAGCGTGGCGACGTCGTCGCGGGCGATGACCGTCGGCTCCTCGGCCACCTCACTCCCGCCGCAGCCGCTCGACGCACTCGATCAGCGCCGCCACTGCGTATTCGTTGTCCGCATCGGTCATCGCCGGGTGGACCGAGACGCAGAAGATCCGCCGGCCGAGCGCCTCGGACCGCGGCAGCGGGCCCGTGCCGCAGCGCTCCGCCAGGAACGCGTTGCTCTGGTAGCAGGGCGGGTTGGCCACCACGCAGCCCACGCCGTACTCCGCGTCCATGAGCTGGATCAGCCGGTCGCGCTTGTCGCCGGCCCACTCGGGTTTCACGAGGCAGGTGTAGAGGTAGTACGAGTGCTCGCAGTCGGCGGGCTCGTGGGGCGTGGTGATCTCCGGCAGGCCTGCGAGCAGCTCGTCGCGCGCCTGCGCCAGCCGCCGCCGCGCATCGATGAAGCCCTTCAGCTTGCCGAGCTGCACCGACCCAACCGCGGCCTGGACCTTGGTCATCACGTTGCTGGTGCCCCAGTACTTGCCGCCGCCGAACATGCGCGAGAGCCGGCAGAACTCTTCCACATCGTCGTCGTCGGTGGTGATCATCCCGCCCTCGCCGAGGGTGGTCATGTTCTTCATGGTGTGCAGCGAGAAGACGGTCATCAGCCCGCGCTGGCCGATCCGGGTGCCCTTGTAGCCGCCGCCGCAGGCCCGGGCGGCGTCGCCGATCACGGGCAGCGTCCCATGCGTGTCGTGCGGGTGCCGCCGGCCGACCTCGATCAGCTCGTCCATCGGCGCGGAGAGGCCGTTCATGTGCACGGGGAAGATGGCGCGGGTGCGCGGGGTGAGCTTCTCCTCGACGTCGTTGGGATCGAGCTCGAAGGTGCGCTCATCGACCTCGCCCCAGACCACCTGGCCGCCGGCGCCGAGGACGGCCAGGCTGGCGGCAACGTAGTTGACGGCGGGGACGATCACTTCGTCGCCGGGCTGCAGCCGGAGGTAGCGCATGGCCAGGTCGAGCCCCGGCCCGGCGCTGTTGACCGCCACGGCGTGCTTGGTGCCGGCGAACGCCGCGAACTCCTGCTGGAACTTGACGATGGGCTCGGAGGTGAAGCCGAAGCCGCGGCTGACGTCCTCGGAATCGCGCATGGCCGCGACGGCGGCCTCGATCTCCTCCTCGCCATAGACCGCGCCGAGCAGCGGCTCGCCCTTCCACGGCGGCTCGGGCTTGGGGTGGCCGAGGGCTTTGCGGCGCCGGTTGGCATCCATCATCGTGACGACACTCCTGGTGACCGGGCGGGGAGTTCGGCCTCGCGTCCGCGAGTCCTCGTGGGCGGTAACGGCGAACGGCGAACGGGGAACGGCCCTCTGCGCTCCGGGAACCCCCTCCTTGCCAAGGAGGGGGCAGGGGGAGGTCCGGTCCGAGACCACGCTCCGGAACGCGGGCGCTGCCGAGCCTCGAGGCATGCTGCCCGCTGTGGAGCGGCTTGCGGCCCTGTGGCGAACCGGTTGGTCTTGCCAGGTGGGCCGGACACAGACGCCTGGTGGATGACTGGACCTCCCCCTGCCCCCTCCTTGGCAAAGAGGGGGTGCCGATGGGATCGGGGGCGACGGCTCAGGGCGCCGCCAGCCCCACCCAATCCACGTTCAGGCTCCGCCCGTCCACGTTCTCCAGCCGGACCGTCAGCTTCGCGGCCGGCAGCTCCAGGTCGAGGGGCACTTCGAGCACCGCCCAGTCGTCCCGCTCGTTGCTGTAGCCGCCCGTGCCGGGAAGCGCCACCGCCTCGCCGCCAGGAGGGACGCGGCCGTCCACCGTCAGCTTCCGCACCGCCTCGTCCTCCGCCGTGCAGGCGCGGAGATGCAACCGGTAGCGCCCCGCGCGCGGCACCTCCAGCACCCACTCCAGCCAGTGCCCGGCCAGGTCCCAGTGCAGGAACGACTGGCCGGTGGCGCCCACCTTCTTGTCCGTCAGCTCCACCTGCCCGCCGCCTTGCGCGCTGAACGCCTCGGCCTCCGCCCGCACGATCGGCTCGCCCGGCTGCGCCACCACCGCCGCCGTGGTGCTGGCGCGCGGCGGCTCGGGCGGCAGCTCGAGCTCGAACCGCGGCCCGCCCGGCGCCTTCGGCGGCGCCGGCACGGTCACCGGGGTCGTCACCACCGGCCTGCCCGGCGTGAGGGCCGCGCCGTCTACGGCCGCGTCGCCGTGGAACCGCTCTGTGCCGTCGATCGCCAGCCGCGCGCCCCACGCCAGGTGCCACTGCGCGCCGCCCTCGCGGACGTAGGCCACGCGGGCATCCGTCTCCACGCCGCCGGCCGCCACGGTCCCCGCGGCGCGATGCCGCACCAGCCACCGGTCGCGGTACGCGGCGCCCCGGTCGCGGATCGTGACCGACACCGCCGTGGCATCGCTCCGTGTGGCGGGCAGCGGCTCTATCGTGATGGTTGCCGGCGCAGCATCCGCCGGGGTGGGGTACAGCACGGTCACGAAGGTCGCCGGCGGCTCGACCTGCAGGCTGAACTGGGCCACGTCGACGGCCGTCTTCTCGTACCAGCCGTAGCTCGTGAAGCCCGGCTCGACGGTGGTGCCCAACCCATCCTGCGGGAGAGAGGCGAGCACGAGCGACGGCTGCGGCGCACCGCCCGGCTTGCCGGCCAACACCACGGTGCTCCCCTCGGCGTGCGCCGCGAGCAGGTCGTTGGCGTGCCAGCGCTGATCGAGCCGGTGCTGCCCTGCGCCGGTGAGGTGGTCCACCACCAGCCAGTAGCCCGGCCCGGTGGCGCCGGGCTGCCGGAAGGCCATGGTGCGGGCATGGCGGAGCGGCTCGGAGTTGTCGGTGAGGCCCCAGAAGACGTCCATCGCCGGGGTGCTGGACCAGTGCGCCTCGAGCGGGTCGCGGCGCTTCTGGGTGGTCTGGTCCACCATCACCGTGTTGTGCCCCACCGTCTGGTAGAACGGCGCGCGGCTGGGCCAGGCGTAGGAGTAGATGCCGGTGTCGATCAGCAGGTCGCCGCCGTAGGCGTAGAGGCTGAGCTGCCCCATGTCCTCGTGGCAGTGGCCGAGGAAGCCGCCCCAGTCGAGCAGGCTCCAGAGGGCCTGGGGATCGTTCCAGGCGCTGCGGCTGATGTACTGCCCGGCGGCGGCGAAGGCGTGCGACAGCTCGACCGGCGGCCGGCCCACGGCGCCGTTGGTGCGGACCCAGTTCATGTCCTCGCGGCGAAACAGGTCCCAGCCCTGCTGGACGTAGCCGTCCGCGCTCATCCGCCCCGAGTCGCCGATCTGCTCCATGCGGTGGTTCGGCTTCTGGCCGTAGAGGTAGTAGTCGTGCATGGCCTCGAGCTTGGCGAGGAAGTGGTCCCTTGCCGCCACGGGCGCGTCGTTGAGGAGGGCCAGGCGGAGCGGGTCCATGAAGCAGCTCAGGGTCATGCCGTGGTAGCCGGGCGTGCGCTCGACGTGGACGCCGTCGGCCAGCACCTGGATGTCCACCTCGCGGGCCAGTCGCCGCAGCCCTTCGGCCAGCCACTCGGGCGCCTCGCGGAACTCGGGGAAGACCACGCCCAGCTCCACCAGCCCGCGCGCCTCTGCCACCACCCAGTTGCCCTGGTTGGCGTGGTGGGTCATCAGGAACCGCCCGTGCTCGCGCAGCTCGGCGAGGTAGACGAACTGCGCATCGGGAGTCCAGGCCGGCGCGTCGCGGACCTGGAGGAAGCTGTCGAGCCACGAGCTGTAGATCCGGACGGTGGCGTTGAGGGTGCTCCAGGCGAAGCGCTTGTTGCGCCAGTCCCAGCCCTCCATCGGGTTGTCCTGGGCGAAGTCGAGGAGCTGGCGCTGGATCTCCTGGGCATACGGCGCGCGGCCGGTCTCGCGCCAGGCGCGGGCGAGGGTGCTCCAGTGGAAGCAGCGGTTCAGCTTGGTGGGCCACTCGATGTCTTCGGTGGGGAGCACGTGCCAATCGAGCCCCGGGCCGAGGTCGAAGGTCGGCTCCTGCCAGTTCTGGATGGCCATGCGGTGGGTGAGGAGCTGGTCGGCGGCCGGCTGCTTGCGCTCAGGGTTCGGCTTCGGGGGGTCGAGGTGCTTGCCGTACCAGGTGGGCAGCCGGCGACGGCGGTAGTACTCGCGCAGCGCCAGCCGCGCGGCGGGCCAGTCCTCTCTGGCGGCGGCGGCCTTGACGGCGGCGAGCCCCGGGCGGTCGAGATCGAGCCCGGCGAAGAGGTCGGTGTCGCCGAGGAAGAGCCGCTCCCACCACGGCAGGTAGAGCCCCACCGCCTGCGTCTGCGCTTCGAACGCGGCGAGCGCGGCGGTGGGGTCGGCCGGCTCGGCGGCGAGCAGCCGGTCGCCGGCGGCGACGGCGTCGGCGAGGAGTGTGAAACGGTCCCACATGCCGTTCCGGTCGGCCAGGGCTTGCAGCTCGGCGAGCCGGGCGCGCCAGCCGTTGAGGCGCTCTGCGAGCGGTTGCATGCGTTGCTCCCAGGAGCCAGCGTAGATCCTCGCCCAGACGGCGGGCCGGTCGGCCTGCGGCGGGCGGCAGACCACGGCGAGGCTGTCGTCGGGTCGGCGGACGAGGACCCGCCAGCACCACTCGCGCCCGCCGGCCAGCGGCTCGGGCGGGCGGAACGCGGCGCCCGTCGCCGGATAGCCCAGCACGCCGGTGGAGAAGGTGGCGTCGGGCGACAGCTCAACGGTGGCGTCACCTTCGGTTGGCTCCCAGCGCAGCTCGGGCCGGCCGTCGGCGATGCCGGCGCCGTCGGCGGGGGCGAGCGCGGCGAGCGGCGTGGCGCGGAGGAGCGAGACATCGTCCCACCAGGCGCTGCCGCCGCCGTGGTGGAAGAGCACCAGGTTGAACCTCACGGCGCCCAGCGGAAGGGAGACGAGCCACTCGTAGCGGCGCCAGTCGTGGGTGCCGGGCTCGCAGAGGCGGTAGTCGCTGCTGAGCACCTTGTCGCCGGCATCCACCGAGGTGATCCGCGCGGAGGTGCCGTTGGGGTCGCTCC
>JACPDV010000123.1 GCA_016183835.1 Armatimonadota bacterium | reverse complement strand
GTTCCCACACATTCGGCGCGTCAATGGCATACTTGGGATCGCGGTCCCGTCGATGGTTACGCCGCTTGAGCTGCTGGAGGAGGGATAGCCGCCATGAGACCCGATCCCGTCATCGACGAAATCCGGCGCGTGCGGCGCGAGATATGCGCGGAGTTCGGGAACGACCCGGCACGGATGCTGGAGTACTTCGCCCCCCTCCAAGCCGAGCTTCGGGATCGGCTGGTCGACTACGGCGGCCGGGAGCCGCAGCCACCCGCGGATAACCCGCCGAGCCGGCGTGGAGAACCAGCGTAGCCCGCCGGCCATCCGTGCAAAACGGCGCACACCCCCGTCTCGTCTCCGAGACAGGGGTGCGCGCCGCGGGCTGACGCCGTGAGCGTCAGTAGTCCATATCCATCCCGTCCATGCCGCCGCCCGGCCCGCCGGGGCCGCCGGGCATCGGCTTGGCCGACTCGGGCTTCTCGATCACGATGCACTCGGTGGTGAGGAGCATCCCGGCGATGCTGGCCGCGTTCTCGAGCGCCAGCCTGACCACCTTCACCGGGTCCACCACGCCCGCCGCGAAGAGGTCCTCGAAGGCCTCGGTGAGCGCGTTGTAGCCGAAGTGCGGGTCGTCGTTGGCGAGCACCTGGTTGAGCACGACCGAGGCTTCCTGCCCGCCGTTGGCGGCGATCTGGCGGAGCGGCCCGGCCAGCGAGCGCTGCACGATGCGCACGCCGATCTGCTCGTCCTCGTCGGCCAGCTTCAGGCTGTCGAGGGCCGCGGCTGCGCGGGCGAGGGCCACCCCGCCGCCCACCACGATGCCCTCCTCGATGGCCGCGCGGGTCGAGTTGAGAGCGTCCTCGAAGCGCATCTTGCGCTCCTTCAGCTCCACCTCGGTGGCCGCGCCCACCTGGATCTGAGCCACCCCGCCGGCCAGTCGCGCGAGCCGCTCTTCGAGCTTCTCGCGGTCGTAGTCGCTGGTGGTGTTCTCGATCTCGTTCTTGATTTGCTGGATCCGCCCGGCGATGGCTTCGGAGCCGCCCTTGCCGCCGATGATGGTGCAGGTGTCGTGCGTCGCCACCACCTTGTCGGCCTGCCCGAGCATCTCGAGCCCCACGTTTTCGAGCGACACACCGAGGTCCTCGGTGACGAACTGGCCGCCGGTGAGGGCCGCCATGTCGCCCATCATCGCCTTGCGGCGATCCCCGTAGCCGGGGGCCTTCACGGCCACACAGCGGACGATGCCGCGCATGTGGTTGACCACCAGGGTGGCCAGCGCCTGGCCCTCCACGTCCTCCGCCACGATCACCAGCGAGCGGCCGGTGCCGTGGATCTTCTGGAGCAGCGGCAGCAGCGTCTCGGCGGAGCTGAGCTTCTTCTCCCAGAAGAACAGGTAGGGCGTTTCGAGCACGGCTTCGAGGGCTTCCTCGTCGGTGACCATGTAGGGCGACAGGTAACCCTTGTCGAACTGCATGCCCTCGACCAGCTCGATCTCGGTGTGGCCGGTCTTGCCCGCCTCGATGGTGACGGTGCCGTCGGCGCCGACCTCGTCGAGCGCCTCGGCCACCACTGCGCCGATGGCGGGATCGTTGCCGGCGATGCTGGCCACGTTGCGGTACGCCGCCTTGTCGGAGACGGGCACCGCGATGGCGCGGAGCTGCTCGATCACGGCGCGCACCGCCTGGTCGATGCCGCGCTTGACCAGGAGTGGGTTGGCGCCGGCGGAGACGCTGCGGAGACCTTCGGCGAGGATCGACTGCGCCAGCACGGTGGCGGTGGTGGTCCCGTCGCCGGCGGCGTCGTTGGTCTTCTTGCTCACCTCGCGGAGGAGCCGGCAGCCCAGGTCCTCGAAGGGATCGGGCAGTTCGATGTCCTTGGCGACGGTGACGCCGTCCTTGGTCACGGTGGGGGCGCCCCAGCTCTTCTCGATCACCACGTTGCGCCCGCGGGGCCCGAGGGTCACCCTGACCGCATTGGCCACCTGGTCGGCGCCGGCCTGGAGCGCCTTGCGGGCACGCACGTCATAGGCCAGGAGTTTCTTTGCCACGGCCGCCTCCGTTACTCGCGCACGGCGAGGATGTCGTTGACAGTGAGGATCTTGTAGTCGGTGCCGTCGATGGTGATCTCCATCCCGGAGTACTTGCCGTAGATCACCACGTCGCCGACCTTGACCGGCATCTCGGCGCGCTTGCCGGTGTCGAGCATCTCGCCCGGGCCGACGGCGATCACGGTGCCCTGGGTGGGCTTCTCGCTCACCGACTCGGGCAGCACGATGCCGCCTTCCACGCGCTCTTTCTCTTCGTTCGGCGTCACGACCACACGGCCGCCCAGCGGTTGCAGGCCCATCGCTCTTCCTCCTTCGGACAAGGGGTCCAAACTGCATCGGGAGCTTCGCCGAGGCGTGTCACGGACGTGTCAACTCGGGGGGCGATCGGTGTACAAGTGGCGGGTGCATGGTGCCTGGTGGTTGGTGTCTGGTGCCTGGTGCGGAGCGAAGGGGGAACGGCGGGAGGAAGCTCGGACGGCTCGGCCAACTCGTGGACCGGGATCGTGCGTTGCTTACTTTCCTGTTCTGGAACATCAACAAGAAGCCGCTGTACGACGTGGTGGCGGACCTGGCATCCATCAATGATGTCGATGTGCTTGTGTTCGCCGAATGCAAGGACTCGGACGCCCTGGTTCGGGCGCTGGCTGCCGATGGCGGCAAGCCCTCGTACCATTTGCTGGCGTCTCAGAGCAGGTGGATCACCGTTGCTGCTCGCTTCCCGCCGCGGTACATCAGAGAGATCGAGGGCCTGGCTCGCCCGGGGCTCGAGCCGAGCCGTACGGCCGTGTACAGCTTGAGGCGCCCGTTAGATCCCGAGCCGGGCCTACTTCTGGTTGCTACGCACCTTCAGAGCCGCAAGGAGGAGCCCTCGCCACACCGCCGCCAGACACACCATGCAGGGCTCTCGATGCACATCGCGCAGGCAGAGCGAATCGTCGGACACCGTCGCACTGTCCTAGTGGGTGATCTGAATGACGACCCGTTTACAGATTCTGTGGTTGACCGGTCCGGCCTGCACGCGACTATGACCAGAGCTCTTGCCACTGCGAGGGCCGAACCAGGGAAGGCGGACCGTCGCCCTGCCTTCTATAGTCCCATGTGGGCCCATATGGGCGAACTGGCTCCAGGCCCGCCCGGCACCTACTTCTACGACCGCGACGAGATGCACTTCTGGCACGTCTTTGACCAGGTTCTGGTGCGCCCGTCCCTCCTCGGCTTGTTCGACGACCGGGATGTACGTATACTGGACCAACGCGACCATCCGCAACTGGGCATCGGCCGGGGCAGCGCGGCGACGGCCTCGGATCACTTGCCACTGCTGTTTTCGCTCTCTCTGCCCTGACCGGAGAAGGCAATGGCTGAGTTGGATACGGCGAGCCTATGGGGCGACGTCCGTATGGACCTCGACCTGGTTGTCACGCCCTTGACGGTGCTGCGCGAGTACGCTGCCACCCTGGGCCCTCACACAAGGAACTTCGTCACGGCGAGCGTTTCGCGGGTGCACTGGTCCTCGTCCGACGAGTTCTGCCTTGCGTTCCGGCTGGATGCACCGCTGCTGGCCTACTCGCACAACCTGTTCTTTGTCGTCCATCCCGCGACCAAGCTGTATCCTGCTGACGTGCGCACCGACCTCAGGCGCGGGTCCGTAGGCGTGCCCGTCGAGGACGAGGCTGCCCTGCGCGTGGAGGTGAAGAACCGGCTTCGCGCGCCGGCGACTACGGAGGCCATCCGCAATCTGCTGGCCCAGTCACTCAGCGAGACCAGTGACGTGGACGAGATCGAGCTGCCCGAGGATGCCTCGGAAGAGCGCTGAGCTGCTGGCGGCGCGCTCGCGTGAGCGAGTGGGCTGCAGCCTGTTCGGCAACCCAACCGCCCGCCAACTGTCAAAACCACGGCACCCCCCTGCCCGCCGCAGCGACTGGTGAAACCTGCTCCGGCGCGCAGCCGTCAGGCACAGGTGCCAGGACCAGCGGATGCCACGCACCAAACCCCCCGAGCCCGCCACCCCGCCGCCGCAGCGGCGGGCCGACTTGTTCGGCCTCTTCCTCGCCACCGTCGGCGTGCTGCTCCTCGCCGGCCTGCTGCGGCCCGACGGCGCCTTCCTGGGGCCGATGGTGCGCGGGCTCGAGTTCTTCCTCGGCCGTCTCAGCGTGGCCGTGCCGTTCCTCTTCCTCTACGCCGCCGCGCGGTGCCTGATCGGCGGGCCGCGGCCGCCCGCTCCGTCCGTGGGCGTCGGGCTCGTGCTGATCTGCATCGCCGCCGCCGGCTTCTTCCACCTCCAGGTGCCCGTGGGCGAGGAGCTGAAGTACACGCTCCGCGGCGACGGGTTCCTCCACCCGCCCGACGAGTACGGCGGCATCGTGGGCGCCGTGCTGGTCCGCGTCCTGAGGCTGCTCCTCGGCCGCATCGGCTGCCCCGCCGTGCTCGGCATGGTGGCGGTGGCCGGGCTGATCACCGCGCTCGAATGCAGCGTGCAGGAGCTGTGGCAGGCGTTCGGACGCTGGATGCGCGCCCGCGTCCGCGACGCGCAGGCGCTCGTGGCGGCCCGCCGCGCCGCCCGGCATGCCGTCGCCGCCGCGCCTCAGCCGGCCCTCGGCGCACCGGTGGACTTCCACCCGCCGGTGCCCATCGTCCAGCCGGTCGCGGTGATCAGCGCCTCGATCGAGCCCGCGCCGCCCGCCGCGGCTCCCCCGCCCAGGTCGCGCAACAAGGCCAACGGCACCAAGCCAAATCAGATGACCCTCCCCGGCATGCCGGTGGACCACAACCCGTACGAGGACGAGTGGTATGCCGAGGGCGAGCCGACGTCGTACCGGCCGCCGCCGCTCAGGCTGGTGGAGCCGCCGGCCAGCGCGCCGCTGCCCGACCGCAGCCCCGAGATCCGCGCCAACTCCGAGCGGCTCGAATCCACCTTCGCCAGCTTCCAGATCCAGGCCCATGTGGTCAACACCGAGATCGGGCCGACGGTGACGCGCTACGAGCTCGAGCTGGCGCCCGGCATCCGCGTCAGCAAAGTCGCCAACCTGGCCGACGACATTGCCCTGGCCCTCGCCTCCACCGGCATTCGGATCCAGGCGCCGGTGCCCGGGAAGGGCGTGATCGGCATCGAGGTGCCCAACCAGGTGCGCGAGATCGTCCACCTCCACAGCATCCTCTCGAGCAAGGAGTTCCGCACCGCGCCCGGCCCGCTGTCGTTCGTGGTAGGCAAGGACATCGCCGGCCAGATCCGCCTCGCCGAGCTGACCCGCATGCCCCACGTGCTGATCGCCGGGATCACCAACTCGGGCAAGAGCGTCTGCCTCAACACGCTGATCATCTCGCTGCTCTACCGCCTCTCGCCGCGCGAGCTGCGATTCCTGATGATCGACCCGAAGCGCGTGGAGCTGACGCTCTACGACGGCATCCCCCACCTCGACCGGCCCGTGGTGACCGATCCCGAGGACGCCGCCGACCTGTTGCGCGGCGCCGTGCGCGAGATGATGGCCCGCTACGATCGGCTCCACGCCCTGGGTGTCCGCAACATCACCAACTACAACCAGATGGTGGATGAGGGCGAGCGGATGCCCTACATCGTGATCATCATCGACGAGCTGGCGGAGCTGATGATGCTCAACCGCGCCGAGGTGGAGGGCTGCGTCTGCCGCGTGGCGCAGCTCGCCCGGGCGACCGGGATCCACCTGGTGATCGCCACGCAGCGGCCGTCGGTGAACATCGTCACGGGCTCGATCAAGGCCAACATCGGCACGCGCATCGCCTTCGCCGTGCGGCAGCAGGTGGACAGCCGGGTGATCCTCGACGAGATCGGCGCCGAGCGGCTGATCGGCCGCGGCGACATGCTCTACGCGCCGATCGAGTCGGGCGACACGCAGCGGTTGCAGGGCGCCTATGTGGACGAGTTTCAGGTGCACGCCCTGGTGGACTACCTGAAGGCGATGCCCTCGACGCTGCGCGTGCAGTACGGCGACAGCATCATCCAGCCCGTGGCGGCCGACGCGGTGGGCGAAGAGGCCCTGCCCGAGGTGACGGACGCCGACCTCGACGAGCTGTTCTGGGACTGCGTGCGGTTCGTGCGGGCGGAGGGCGAGGCGTCCACGTCGCGCTTGCAGCGCAACTTCGAGATCGGGTACAACCGGGCCGGGCGGATCATGGACCAGATGTTCAAGATGGGCATCGTGGGTCCCCCCAACGGGAGCAGGCCGCGGCAGGTGACAGCCGGCGGGCCGCGCGAGGCCACGGCGCCGGACGCCGGCGACGACGACCTCGACCTGCCGCCGATGATGGGCCTGGAGGACGGCGAGGAGCTGTGAAAGCGCGCCTGCCAGCCCGGCGGAAGGTGCTGCGCGAGAGCTTCGAGCGGCTCTGCGAGTGGGCCCCGGAGCTGCGCTCCCGTGCCGTGCAGTGGCGCCTTATCGTGGTGGTGGCGGCCGGAGTCGCCACGCTGGTGCCCGCGTTGTGCTGGGTCAGGGGCGACCCCTGGCGGGCCACGGCGGTGGAAGGGCTGTACCTGCTCTGGTGCGGGCGGTACATGCTGTGGGGGTTCTTCGAGCAGCGCGAGCGGTACCGTGCGATCCACGGGGAGCAGGCCTACGCGCATCTGTTCCTGGACTACCTGGTGCCCTTCCTGGCGGGCGCCGGGCCGGTGATCGTCTTCCCGGCGCTCGTCAGCGGCCCGCGTCTGCTCCCGTCGTTTGTTGCGCTTCTGGCAGGAGCCTACCTGCTCGCCACGGCCCTGCTGATGGAGCGCCGCGCGCCCGAGATCTTCTGGAATGTGGAGCTCCGGGGATTCGTGTTCACGGTCTTTCCCGAACGCGGCGAGGTCATTCAGTGCGGGCTGTACGAGTACCTGCGGCACCCGATCTACTCCTGCATCGCGCGGTTCGCGCTGGGCCTGGCGCTCCTCCGCAACAACCTGCCGGCGCTGGTCTGCGCGATGATGCTCTGCGGCGGGCTGTGGCTGATGGCGAGGACCGAGGAGCTGGATCTGGTTGCACGGCAGCCGTCCTACGTGGCGTACCGCGACGCCACGCCGGGGTTCGTGGTGCGACGGCCGGGGGAGTTCTTCCGGTACCTGTTGGGGAGCGACGAAGGCGCGTAGGGCGGGCTGTTGGCTGTGTTCGAATGCCTCCCGCCAACCTATTGTGGCGCGGGCGCCCTCGCCCGCGATCCGCTCTGGGAGCTGCCTGGTGGAAAAGCAGCGGGCGAGGGCGCCCACTCCACACGGCAGATGGACGCAACCTATTGCCCGCCATCCCGCCCACTCACCGATCGCGGCGTGCAAGAGCACGCCCTACGCCAGGCGGATCGTCCGGATCTCGAACGCTCCCATCTCCAGCCACACTCTGCCACCCTCCACCGGCAGGCTGCCGATCTCGTCCTCGATCAGGTTCACCTCCGCCGCCTCGCGTATCCCGCCGGCCCACCTGAGCGTCACGGCAGCCGGCTCGCCCAGCGCCTCGTAGAGCCGCACCACCACGCCGCCGTTCACACCCCGCTTCACCGCCGAGACCACCACGTTCGGCGCGTCCACCTCGAGTCCGGCCCGGGTCGGGGGCAGGTCGCCGGGGTGCTGGTCCGCGGTCCGGGCCGTCAGCCGCCGGCCGAACTCGCCGCCGCGCCGGGGCAGCTCCGCCGCGCGCCAGTCGCCCTGGTGCGGGCAGAGCGCGTAGTCCAGCGTGAACTCGCGGCCGAGCGCCAGGCCGGTGTCGCTGGTCATTCCCGGCTCGTAGCCGCCGCCGAAGCCGTAGGCCACGATGCGCGTGCTGCGCAGGAGCGAGAGGAGCATCACCCCGTCCGCCACGTTGTTCCCCGGCAGCCCGCGGTTGAGCACCGCCAGGCCGTGGGCGCCATCGCTCCAGTCGGCCCACGTCTGCGCCGGGAACTCGATGCCCTCCGGCCGCTCCACCGCGCCGAAGGGAATCTCCTGCACGCTCCGGCCGTCCTGGATCGTGGTGGGGAAGAGCACCCGGTAGCGGACAAACTCCGCCGCGTTGACCAGCCGCGTGCGAATGTCGATCCGCCCCAGCCCCTCGGTCACGCGCAGGATGGTCTCGAACGCCCCGTCGCCCAGGGCCCGCTGCACGCGCAGCTCGCTGAACACCGGCCCGCGAGTGAGGGTGGCCGCGGCCTCGCCGGGCTCGTCGCTGAACACCGCCGCATCGCGCGCCGGCGCGGGATGGCGGGTGGTCATGGCGATCCGGCTCCCACCGTCGAGCGAGTGGTAGGGCTCCCACAGGTCGCCGTGGTCGTCCTCGCGCGCTACGACGTTGGCCGGGCCGGCGAGCGCCTCCCAGCCGTCGGCCAGCTTCAGGCTGTGCAGCGCCCCGCTGCCCGAGTCGGCCACGGCACGAAGCAGGCTGTTCTCCAGCACCACGCGCCCGCTGCTCGGCTCGGCGCCCGGCTGCGCCATCGGCTCGTCGCCAGGCACCAGCCGG
Source organism: Armatimonadota bacterium (assembly GCA_016183835.1). GTDB lineage: Bacteria > Armatimonadota > UBA10988 > UBA10988 > UBA10988 > JACPDV01. Next base: position 17,046 of record JACPDV010000123.1, on the reverse strand, counting down.
TAGACCGCATGCCCGCACGCCGGCACCCCGCGCGCCAGGAACGCCAGCTCCACCCGCAACAGCGACCCGTCCGCGTGCCGCTCCACCCGCACCGCCTGCAGCGGCAGCTCCGCGCCGTCGGGGCCGAACAGCCGCAGCCCGCGCACCCCCGGCTCGGCCAGGCCCACGTTCACCGTGACCAAGTCGGTGCGCGCCCACGAGAGCGAGTTCCAGACGACCACGGGGATCCCGTCGCCCCGGGTGTCGATCCGCCCGAGGTAGGCGCGGAGCCGCTCGTCGCGCTCCTCCGCCGCCAGCCGGCGGGAGTGCTCGTAGCTGCCGACTGTGTCGGCGTAGACGTGGTCGGTCATCACTCCGGACATCAGGTCGTGGGCGTGGTTGAAGAGCATCGGCTCCCAGGCGCGGTCGAGCACGCCATCGTCGCCGCCGGCGCCGAGCGTGCCGAGCTGCTCGGCCTCGAGCAACAGGCGCTCAATCTCGCGGGTGACCTGCTTCAGCTCGATCCGGCTGCTGTAGATGCCCTGGAAGATAGGGTTCAGCTCGCCGCGCACCACCGTCCGGTCGAGCCCTGCGGCGGCGGCCTCGTAGTCGGCGGGGACGGCGAGGCGCAGCTCGAACGGCCTGTCGGGCCGGGCGTTGAAGGCCGCCGTGTGCGGCGCGGCGTGCGGCTCGGGGTCGCACACGTCGGCGCCGGCCGGGCCGTTCCGGATGGGCCCGCGCGCGACCGGCGCCAGCAGCTCGAAGCGTTGCTCCATGAACCGCGCGAAGCCCTCCTCGTCGGCGGGCGAGCCGTAGGTCACCGCGTAGCCGTGGGCCAGCCAGAAGGCGGCAATACGCGTGCCGTCGAGCCCCTCCCACCAGAACTCACCCGGCACGTCCCAGTCGGCCACGCCGCGGAAGAACCAGAACGACCGGTAGCCCGCGCGGGCCAGGAGCTGCGGCACCTGGGAATGGTGACCGAAGGTGTCGAGCAGCCAGCCGGTGGTGATGTCGACGCCCAGCTCAGCGCGGTACCAGCGCTTGCCCAGGAGCATCTGCCGGACGAACGACTCGCCGCCCGGCATGTTGTCGTCGGGCATCGAGATCATGCCGCCCACGAGCCCCAGCCGGCCCTCGGCGACGAACTGCTCGAACGCGGCGCGCTCCTCGGGATAGCGCTCCAGGAACGGCTTCACGTAGCAGACCTGGTCGAGGGTGAAGCGGTAGCCGGGGTGTTCGCGGAGGAGCTTCAACGCCCGGAGGATGATGGGCAGACCCATCTCCAGGTACTCCTCGCGGGTCTTGAACACCGCGCCCTCCCAGTGGGTGTGAGGGATGAAGTAGAAGGTGTCGCCCATCGTCGCGCCTCCGCCGCCACAAGGATACCATCCCCGGCCGCGCGCAGGGCTCCCTCTCCTTGCCAAGCAGAGGGTTGGGGTGAGGTCCAGTCCACGACGGCGCGGTGTGGACCTCCCCCTGCCCCCTCCTTGGCAAGGAGGGGGTTCCGCGACGGCTCCAGGGCGGCTTGCCGGACCCCGCGCCGCGGTGCTATCATGCAGGCTCCCGGAGCAGCCGATGCGCGGCATCGTGAAACCTCAGGTCATGTGTCTGCGGCCCTACTCCCCCGGCATGCCCGTCGCCGAGCTGGAACGGCTGCATGGCATCAAGAACGCCATCAAGCTCGCCAGCAACGAGAACCCGTTCGGCCCGGCGCCGGCGGTGGTCGAGGCCATCCGCGCCGCCGTGCCCGACATCGGGTTCTACCCCGACGGGGCGGCCCACGACCTGCGCCACGCCCTGGCCGCCCGGCACGGCGTGAGCCCCGACCAGCTCTGCATCGGCAACGGCTCCGACGAGCTGATCCAGCTCCTCGGCATCGCCTGCCTCGACGCGGGCGACGAGCTGGTCATCGGCGACCCCACCTTCGCCCGCTACGAGCCGCAGGCCACGCTCAACCGCGCGGTGGCCGTCAAGGTGCCGCTCCGCGACTACGTCCACGACGTGGACGCCATGGCCGACGCCGTCACGCCACGGTCGAAGATGATCATCGTCGCCAACCCGGCCAATCCCGCCGGCACGTACGTGGGTGACGCGGCCATCGAACGGTTCCTCGACCGCGTGCCCGAGAGCGTGCTGGTGGTGCTCGATGAGGCCTACTACGAGTTCGTGGACGATCCCGACCACGGGCGCTCCGAGGCCCTCTGCCTGGTGCGGCCGAACGTGGTCATCCTGCGCACCTTCTCCAAGATCCACGCCCTGGCCGCGCTGCGGATCGGGTACAGCCTCGCCAACCGGACGGTCACCGACTGGCTGGAGAAGGTGCGGGAGCCGTTCAACACCGGCACCCTGGCCCATGTCGCCGCGCGCAAAGCGCTGCAGGATGAGACGCACGTGCGCCGGACGCTCGAAGCGAACCGGGCGGGGCGGATCGTGTACGCCGAGGCGTGCGCCAGGCTGGGAGTGAAGGCGGTGCCGTCGCAGGCCAACTTCGTGCTGATGGACCTGGGCCGGCCCGAGCAGCCGGTGTACCAAGCGCTGCTCCAGAAGGGCGTGATCGTGCGTGCCTGCACGCCGCTCGGGCTGCCGAACCACATCCGCGTCACGGTGGGCACGCCCGAGCAGTGCGAGCGGTTCGTGACCGCCTTCGCCGAGGTGCTGGCGCCATGAGCGCCGCCGCGGCGCGGGTCCGGTTGAGCGCGCGGTGGGGCGAGCTGGCTTGGGCCGGCGGGCCCGACGGCAGCGGGGTGGAAGTGGTCTGCGCGCCGCCCACGCCGCACCGTGCCTGGTGGAGCTATGCCACCGTGGGGCTGAGCGATGGCCTGCTGCGGCTGGAGCTGGTGACCTACGCCGAGGCACAGGAGACGTGGCCGGCGAAGCTGCTCCTGGACCTGGCGGGCTGCGCCGCGGCCGCGGCGCTGGAGCCGTACCTGGCGATCCAGCTCGACGAGCCGCTGGGCTGGGAGGCGAGCCGGCTGGACAGCGTGGTGCTCCTCCCGCCGTACTTCGAGGCCGAGGAGCTGGGTCGGCCCGACGAGGACGGCACGGTCTTCGCCTGGGTCGCGCCGGTGACGCGGGCCGAGGCGGAGCTGGCCATCCTGGCCGGCGGCCGGGCGTTGGAGGATCTGCTGTTCGAGGCCAACCTGCGGCCCGTGCCCGATCCCGGGCGGGCCTCGCTGGTCTGAGGTGCAACGGCTCGGGCCGGTGGCGGCGGCCGTGGGCAGGTCCCTGTGAGGGCGGCATGGCCGACGCAGGCATCGACAAGCTGGCGATCCTCGGGGTCGGCCTGATCGGCGGCTCGCTGGGCCTGGCGGTCCGTCAGCGCGGGCTGGCGCGGCACGTTGCCGCCTACTCGCGCACGCCGGCCACCCGCACGCTGGCGCTGGAGCGCGGCGCCGCCGACAGCACGCCGGCCACGCCCGAGGCGTGCGTCGACGGCGCCGACCTGGTCTACCTGGCCACCCCGGTGGCGGCCATCGTGCCGACGCTGGTCGCGCTCGCCCCGCGCCTCCGGCCGGGCTGCGTGGTGACCGATGCGGGGAGCAGCAAGTCCGAGATTGTGGCGGCGGCCGAGGCGCTGGCCCTCCCCGGCGGTTTCGTGGGCGGTCACCCAATGACCGGGAGCGAGTTGCAGGGCGTGGAGGTGGCGCGGGCGGACCTGTTCAGCGGCATGACTTACGTCCTGACGCCCACCGACCGCACGCCGCCCGCGGCGCTCGACCGCGTCGCCTGGCTGGCCTCAGCCGTGGGCGCGAGCGTGGTAAGAATGCCTCCGGAACAGCACGATCGCGCGGTGGCGGCGGTGTCGCACCTGCCCCACCTGCTGGCGGCGGCGCTGATGCTGCTGGCGGAGGCGCGGAGCGCGGCGGGCGAGCCGGTGTACGAGCTGGCCGCCGGGAGCTGGCAGGGCGCCACCCGCGTGGCCGCCAGCGGCGCGACGCTGTGGCGCGAGATCCTGGCCAGCAACCGCGAGGCCGTGTTGGCGGCGCTGGACGAGCTGGGCGGCAGCCTGGACCGCTTCCGGGCACTGCTCGCGTCCGGCGACGACGAAGGACTGGAGGCGCTCTTGACGCTGACGCGCGAGTTGAAGGTCGCTCACCCGGGAAGGCCGGGCTGATGAACAACAGGGCTCGCCTGCAAGCAGGGCCACCCCCTCCTTGCCAAGGAGGGGGCAGGGGGAGGTCCAGTCCAAGCAACGGTCTGGCGAAGGGATCCCCCTGCCGGCTCGCCTCGCGGGTGCGGCGCCAGAGCCGGTCAGCGCCCGACCTGAGCACGGGACCGTCCCCTGCCCCCTCCTTGGCATGGAGGGGGTGGGCCCGCAAGGAGCGCACCCCGTGATCGAGATCCGCCCGGCGACGGGACCGATCCAGGCCCTGGTCCGGCTGCCCGGCTCCAAGAGCTACACGAACCGCGCGCTGGTCACCGCTGCGCTGGCCCGGGGGCAATCGCAGATCCGCGGTGCGTTGTTCAGCGACGACACGGAGTACATGGCCAGTGCCCTGGCCGACCTCGGCTTCCGGGTCAACGTGGACGTGCCCGCCGAGGAGATCATCGTCGAGGGCGAGGGCGGGCGCGTGCCGCGGCAGCAGGTGGACCTGTTCTGCGGCAACGCCGGCACCGCGGTGCGCTTCCTCACCGCCCTGGTGGCGGTGGGCAGCGGCACCTACCGCGTCGATGGCGACGCGCGGATGCGCACTCGCCCGCAGCAGCCGCTCCTCGACGCGCTCGGCCACCTCGGCGTCGAGGCGAAGAGCGTGGCGGCAAACGGCTGTCCGCCGCTCGAGATCCGCGCGCAGGGCTGCCGCGGGGGTAAGGTGACCATCGAAGGCGGCGTCAGCAGCCAGTTCTTCAGCGCCCTGGCGATGGCGGCGCCGGCGATGCGCGAGGGGCTCGACGTGAGCGTGCTCGGCGACCTGGCCAGCAAGCCGTACCTCGACATGACCGCCGAAGTGATGCGCGCCTTCGGCGTGGAGCTGGTGAACCACGACTACCGGCGCTTCGTGGTCGCGCCCGGCCAGGTCTACACCGCGCGGGTCTACGACGTGGAGCCGGACGCTTCGGCGGCGAGCTACTTCCTTGCGGCGGCGGCGGTGACCGGCGGCCGGGTGACGGTCTACGGCCTGTCGCGCGGCTCGCTGCAGGGCGACATCCGCTTCGTGGACCTGCTCGAGCAGATGGGCTGCCGGGTGGAGGAGACGCCGCGCGGGCTGTGCGTGACCGGGCCGGAGCTGCTGCAGGGCATCAAGGTGGACATGAACGACATCTCCGACGTGGCGATGACGCTGGCGGCGGTCGCGCCGTTCGCGGCGACGCCCACGGAGATCCGCAACATCGCCTTCATCCGGCGCAAGGAGTCGGACCGCATCGCGGCGGTGACCACGGAGCTGTCGCGGCTGGGGATCAAGGTCACCGAGTTCCCCGACGGCTGGCGGATCGAGCCGGGCACACCGCGCGCCGGCGAGGTGGCGACGTACGACGATCACCGCATGGCGATGAGCTTCAGCGTGATCGGCCTGCGCACGCCGGGGCTGCGGATCCGCGATCCCGAGTGCGTGAGCAAGACGTTCCCGGGCTTCTTCACCCGCTTCGCGGCGCTCACTTCGGACGGGCTGGCGTAGTCAGCGCCCGCACCGCCACCTGCCCGCGGCGCACCCAGTCGATCGCCTGCGCCAGCGCCCGGGCGGTCTCCTGCGGCGCGTGGAAGCCCATCGAGTTCTCGCTGCACACCAGGTCCACGAAGTACTGCGCCTTGCGCTGATACGCCCACGGGCCGTCCTTGGCGCCGAGCTGCGCATCGGTGGCGCCCGCCTTGCGCGCCGCCTGGATGTCGGCGATCAGGTCCACCAGGGCGTCCAGCGCGATGTCTTCGAGTTGGCGGGTGCGGTCCTGGATCAGGGTCGCCCGCGCCAGCAGGTCGGCCTCCGTGGTGTGGTGGCAGGTCTGGCAGGCGTGGTTGATGTTGAGCAGCGGGCTGCGCACGTGGTGGTCGCTGATCTTCAGCGCGCCGACGCGCGCGTAGGGCATGTGGCAGTCGGCGCAGGCCACGCCGGCCTTGGCGTGCGTGCCCTGGCTCCAGGTCTCGAATTCGGGGTGCTGCGCCTTGAGCAGCGGCGCGCCGGTGAGCTTGTGGGTCCAGTCGCTGAACGGCTTGCCGTCCTTGCCCTGCGTCTCGTCGAAGTACTTCAGCATGTCGTCGTAGCGGTTGCCCTGGCTCCACGGGTAGACCAGCCGCTTCTCGTCGCCGCGGAAGTAGTATTCCACGTGGCACTGCGCGCAGACGAAGGTGCGCATCTGCTGGCGGGTGGCGTCGCGGTTCGGGTCGTAGTCCGGCTTACCCTCGCTCGCTTTGAGCGCCCGGATGCCCTCCAGGAAGCCCGGTCGGGTGACCCGCAACTGCATCGTCCGCGGGTCGTGGCAGTCGATGCAAGCCAGCGGGTACTTCACGGGGTGGGCGCCGTTCGTCCGGGCCTCCTCGTACTTCAGGTGGTTGAGCGCCTCGAAGCCCTTGATCAGGTCGCCGTTGCCCGCCGCTTTGTAGGGCACGTAGACCGAGCCGTGGCAGTGGATGCACGTGCCCGGCTGCTGCTTGACCCGCTGGCGCTGGGTGAACATCTGGTCGATCAGCATGTAGGCGTGGCCGCGTCGCTCGCGGTAGTCCACGGCGAAGGCGTAGCCGGCCCAGATGGTCTTCAGCCGCGGATCGGCGTCCACCTTCGAGCGGGAGACGGCCTCGCGCGGGTCGTCGCTGCTGGGCGTGCGGGCCACCGACTCGCTGCCGCCGAACCGCGTCCGGCGCATCTCGGCGGTTTTCAGGTAGCCGTCGTACTGCTGCGGGAAGTTCTTGCCCCACACCGCCGGGTCCTCGGTCTCGTCGGTCAGCTCCACCACGCGGTAGAAGGGGTTCTTCTCCTCCTGCTTGTGGCCGGAGATGTTGAGCAGCAGGGCGGTGAGCCCGAAGGTCGCCGCCGCCGTGACCACCACCAGGCCGACGATCAGCAGCAGGGCGGCGCGCGGGCCGGCGCCACGCGGGGGGGCGGGAGTGTCGCTATCGGTGGGTACGTCGCTCATCGCAGTTCCTCGGTCTCAGTGCAGGTGTCCCACATCGCGGTGGCAGCGCGTGCAGAGCAGCGGCCCGCTGTGGCTCAGCACCCGGTCGATCTGCTGCACGATGGGCTCGTGGCACCGGCGGCAGTTGGCCTCGGTGATGGCCAGGTTCTTCGGCCCGATGAAGATCGGCTCGTGGAACCGGCCGGTGGTGAAGGCGACCGAATGGTGCCAGCCGTTCCGCGCCTTGGTGAGCCACTTGCCGGCGAAGTCGTGGGGGGTGTGGCAGTCGTTGCAGACGGCCACGGCATGGTGGCTGGAGCGGGTCCAGGCGTCGTACTGCTCACGCATCACGTGGCAGTTGCGGCACGCGGCGGGGTCGTTGGTCATGTAGGAGAGGCCCTGCGCGTAGGCGAAGGTGTAGCCTCCCACGCCGGCGACGACCCCGGCGCACACCGCCAAGACCGCCGCCACGACTCGATAGCGCCACATGCGCGTCGACTCCAGGCTCCCCTCCGGCACGCACCGTTCGGCGCTCAGACCTGGTAGCCTGCCGCGTATTCGTCCGGCAGGCCCTGGCTCCGCACGAACGCGATGGCCCGCCCGTGCAGCTCCGCCGCCACCGCCGGCTCGGACCCGATCAGGTCGCGCTCGCACGAGGGATCCGCCGCCAGGTCGTAGAGGCACGCCGGCCGCTGCCCACGCCAGGTGGCGTACAGCCAGCGGCCGTCCATCACCTGTGCCGTCTCCGCCTGCCCCAGCACCGCGGCCGCGCGGCCGCTTCCGCCCTCGCCCCGCGCCAGCGGCAGGATCGAGTCCCCCAGCAGCCGCTCATGCCGTTCGGCGCCGAAGTGCTCCAGGATCGTCGCGTGCACGTCCCAGGGCTGGACGATGCCCTTCACCCGCCGGCCCGTATGCATCCCGGGCAGGTGCAGCAGCAGCGGAGGCCGCGCCACGTTGGGCGAGATCGGGTACCACCTGCGCGGCTCGCCCGGCCACTTGCCGGCCGCCATGCAGGAGCCGTCGGCGCCGACCACGTTTGCCTTCTGCAGCATCCCCAGGTCGCCCGGCCCGTCGAAGTTGGTGCCGTGGTCGGCGCAGAAGAGCACCGCCGTGTCGTCGTCGAGCCCCAGCTCCTCCAGCTTGTCGAGCAGCCGGCCGAACCAGTGGTCCACCATCGTCACCTCGCCCGCGTAGCGCGCGCGGATGTGCTGCAGCTCGCGGTCGGTGATCCCCAACTCCCGCCGCTGGCCGTAGGTCGGCGCCTCGAAGACGCGGCCGTCGTAGCCGGAGTCGTAGAGGTCGAGGTAGTGCCGCGGAGGATCCCACGGCTCGTGCGGGTCGAACGTGTCGAGCCAGAGGAAGAAGCTCTCCCGCTTGCGGTTCTCCTCCAGCCACCGGAGCGCCAGCGAGTAGGTGCCCGGCGCGAACCAGTCGGTCTCGGTCCGGCGGTGGGCGCGGTTGATCAGCACCCGGTGCCACCATTCGGCCGGGTAGCGGATCAGCTCGGGCGGCACGGGGAACTCGAGCGGCTCGTCGCTCAGCCAGCAGGGGTCGCCCTCCTGCCCGCGGTTGAGGTGCCACCCGGTGTAGTCGCGCTGCAAGTTGAGCCCGCCGGTGACGTTGTTCTGCGTGTCGCCGATCCACATCGACGGGACCCCGGCGGCGGCGAGACGCTTCGGCAGCGTCACCTCGTCGGGATCGAGCGGCTTCCAGCGGTTGAAGGGCAGTCCCTTGTCGCCGTGGCCGAGGAGCGTGTCGCGGCGGTTGGGCACCGTGGGGAACGAGCCGATGTAATAGTCCTCGAACACCGCCGCGGTCTCGGCGAAGCGCTCCAGGTTCGGCGTCTGCACCGCGCCCCAGGCAGGTGAGCCGTACGGGCTCACGTGGTCGCGCCGCATCGAGTCGGCCATCACGTAGATGAACTTCATGGGAATGATCTCCGTCCGAACTGCCGGCCGGCACCGGCGTGGCGAGTCATCGTGCCGGTGGTCCGCAGTCGGCTTCGAGCTTGAGCGTGCCCTCCAAGCCGGTCAGGTCGATCGTCTCCCGCGCGGGATCGAACCGCGCATGAGACTTGCCGTTGACCGTCACCACCCGCAGCCGGGCGCGGCCCGGGAGACGGACCTTCAGCCGCAACGTCGCGACGGCGTCCCGCGAGGGGACGGCGATGGTCGCCCGCACCCGCCGGCCCGACGGCTCGGCGCTCAGCGTGTAGCTCACCGGGCCGAAGCAGGTGGGCGCGCGGGTGACCTGGATCTGCTTGCCCGGGGCCAGCCAGCCCCGCGGGGTGGCGTCCGCCAGGTAGAGCCCGCGCGGGAGCCCACTGCCCGAGTCGAAGGACTCGCGGACCAGCATCAGGCGCAGAGGCAAGAGCAAGGCGGTGTTGTTGGCGCTGCAGGGCGTGCCGTAGCAGGAGCGGTAGCGCTCGCCGGGCACCTCGCCCACCGTCTCGCCTTCGCCGTTGACGAACGTCCCGCGCGTCTGGCCGTGGGCCAGCTTGCCGTAGAAGCTGAGCACCAGCCTGTCGGCCTCGTCGCGGTCGGACAGCATGCGCTGGTAGGACGGCAGGTAGACGTTGTCGAAGCCGGTGGTGCGGTAGCCAGGGAGGCCGCCGGGCCGCGACGCGCCGATCCGCACCGGGTAGTAGTTGAAGCGCAGCAAGCCGAGCAGCAGGCCGCCGTGCTGGTGCATGTAGCGAGATACGCCCGCCAGCTCCCGGCTGTCGGGCTCCCAGAACCCGGAGGCGAAGGCGTACGGCATGACCAGGTTCCAGTAGCTGCCGAGGCGGGTGGCGGTGAGCGGGTCGAAGGGCTGCTGCTGCTCGAGCAGGATGCTCGGCACGAAGTGCGAGCCGTCCGGGAGCCAGGTGGCCGACTGGTCCACCGCCCGCTGGATGGCCGCCTTGAGCCGCGTGGCGGCGGCGCCGGCCAGCTCGCTCTCGGCCGCGTGCCCGGTGAGCTGCCACGCCAGCGCCATGTCGCGCAGCCCGCGCCAGCAGACCATCAGGTGGGCAGGGCTGTAGCAGAGGTCGGGGATATCGCCGCAGTGCGTCTGCTTCTCCAGCAGACCGTGGGGGTCTCCCGCCATCTGCTCGGCCAAGGCACGGCAGATCGCCGTGTACTCGGGCGTGTGCCGGGCGATGAACTCGGCGTCGCGGGTCAGCAGGTAGTAGCGTGCTCCGTGGCCGAGCTTCTCACCGCGCTCCCAGTTGGTGTACGAGCCCGGGCCCTTGCTGAAGCCCAGCAGGTCCGTGAGGCCGTCGCGACAGGCGTCCGTGAAGCCATACAGCCCGAGCGTGCTCACCGTGTCGCTGCTCTCGGGTTGGTAGAAGTCGCCGTGGTAGACCACCGGCCCCAGCGTGTAGCGCCAGCGCATCATCAGGTTCTGGATGAGCAGGTTGCGCTGGGCCTGCATGACCAACGGCTCGGGCACCTGGAACGTGGTTCCGCGGCTCAGCGCACGGTCCCAGGATTGCTCCCAACCCTTCAGGGCGATCTCGTAGCCGGCTGAGTCGAGCGTGGCGCCCGCCGGCAGATCTGCGTCGGGCGACCACAGCAGGTAGAAGCTCCGGCGGCCGCTGGCGCGCTCGCAGTCGTAGCGGTTGGATTGCGCCGCGCCATCCCACACCGGCTCCCCGGACGCCCGCAGCGCCTCGCGCCGGCCGTCGCCCAGACGGATGGTGAGCCGGCAGCGCTCCGCGGTGGCGTGCCGCGGATCCACCTCCAACCGGACCAACGCGACCAGGTGGTCCACGCCCGGCACGCGGCCCGCGCAGCTCTCTTGGGTCAACCTGAACCCGCCGGCATCCGTGTAGCCGGTCTGCAGCACAGGGTAGTGCCCGCCCGCCAGCCGCGGGCCGTCCAGCCGGTCCAGCTCGCTGCCGTAGGCCTCCTGCCCGTCCGGCCCGACGTAGATCTCCAGGCGGTGCCGGGAGTCGTAGCGCGGTGCCGCGATGCGGCTGCCGTCGGCCAGGGGGACGATGTAGGGCGGCCGGCCGCCGTCCTCGGTGAAGATGAGGTTGTGCACCCCCTGTTCGCGGTAGGTGTCACCGGTGGAGAAGAACAGCGGGTGCAGCAGACCCGCCATCGCCTCGTAGGTCGCGCCGCCCTTCGCGATCAGCCCCTCGCCCAGCACGTCGCGGCGCTGCCGGAGGGCGTCGTTCAGCCGCCGGGCATACGGGGTCTCGGCCGCCGCCTGCTTGGCCGCCGCAGGGTAGCCGGCTTTCTCCGCTTCGTACAGCTCGCGCACCTGCGCCAGGGCCAGGGCGCCGTCGTACAGCCTTGCCCCGCCGAGGGCGCCGCCCAGGCAGTAGTCGCGGGTCTTGGGCAGGTTGCCGTAGGCGCCCAGGAGCAACGGGGTGTCGTAGCCGTCCACGCTGCCCGCCGGGCCGTCTTGGGCGGCGACCGGCTGACCGTTCCAGTAGAGGCGGGCGGTCTTGCCGTCCCAGGTCGCGGCGGCCATGCCCCAGGTGTCGGTCTCGACCAGGTCCTCGGCTTGGAGGATCAGCGGTCTGCCGGCCAGGCTCAGGTAGCAGGAGAGCTGCAGGTTCTCGCCGCCCGCGCCCATCACGAACAGGCCGTACTGGTACCAGGGCGCTTGGTGGCTGGGCAAGGACTTGACCAGCACGGGCTTCTGCAGGTCCGCGCCGCCGGGCCGGACCAGCACCCACGCGGCGATGGTCAGCAGCCGCGGATTCAGGTCCGGCGCACCACGCACCACCGCGTGCGCCGCGACGCCATCGAGGTGGATGCACGGATGCTCGACCAGCTCCTCGACCTTGTTGCGGAGCTTGGCGCCCACCAGGACGGCGTCGTGCGGTCCGCCGGTCAGGTCGGGCAGCGCGTCGTCCCGGCCGGCGCCGGCCTCCCAGTGGGCGATCAGCCGCGGCGCCGGGGGCGCCTCGGCCTGCCCGCCCGCTCCCGCCGCCAGCCCCCATGCGCCCAGCGCCAGGCCCGCCAGCAGGAGCAACGCACGCCGCAAGGTCATCTCAACCACCATCGGTCGCGCCGGCGAGCCGTGACAGGACCGCGCGCGCCTCCGCCGTGCGGCCCGCATCCAGCAGGCTTGCCGTCACCGTGTAGCGCCCCGCCGGCAGATCGCCTACCGCCAGCCGGACCTTCATGCGCTCCGCCACCCGGCCGGGCAAGACCGCCTCCACCCGCTTGCCCGCGCCCTCGATCGTCACCTTCACCCTCGCCCGCTCGGCCGCCCCGGCCGGCACCTGAAGCGCCAGCGCCAGCTCCGTCGCCGCCTCGCCCAGCGTCATCCAGCTCGGCGACAGGCTGACCCGGATCTCAGGCTCCACCGGCGGCCGGCGCCAGCTTCAGCTCGCCCAGCGGCACCGCCAGCTCCACCACCCAGCGCTTGCGCTCGGGCTCCACGCGGGCCGCCGCCGCCACCTCCGCGTCCCATCTCGCCCCGTCCGGCCCCAGCCGCGCCACCGTGCCCACGCTGTTGACACTCACCTGCCAGTAGCGCTTGCCGGTGCAGCCGGGATCCAGGAACAGCTCCACGCAGTCGTCTTCCCAGACCTTCCCGTCACGCTCCCGCACGTGCGCCTGGATCGCGTTGAGCCGGTCCTCGGCGCACTCGAACGCCACGTAGAGCCGGTCGCCGTGGAGGCCGATCCGCACCTTGGTCGGCATCTCCGGCGCGCCGGCGCCGTCGCTGCGGGTGAGGCCCAGCGGCGGCCAGCTCGGGGAGCTTCACGCTCGGCCGGGGGAGCGACTCGACGCCGCCGGCCGGCCCGCGGGTGAGCACGCTGACGCGCTCGCCGACCGCCGCCGGCCGCCACGTCGGCTTCGGCGGGGGGCTCGCCTCGCCTAGCGCCGCGGCCACGTTGAGCGCCTGGGAGGCCACCAGCCAGCGCACCGTGTCGTACTCGCCGTAGGTCAGCCCGTTCGGCTGCTTCAGGTCACCCACGCCGCAGCCAGCGGCGTCGGGCGGGAGCGCGTAGCCCTTCGCCTTGGCCTGCGCCGCGGACAGGAGCGCCTCGAAGCTCGCCAGGCCGCGCACGTCGGGCCGCGAGTCGAGCCGGGCGCGGAGGTCGTCGAGCACGGCCTGCGCCCCGCCGGCGGCCTTCGCCGCCGCGCCGCCGCGCTGCTTGCCGCGGGCGATCAGGCCCTCGAGCAGCAGCAGGTAACGCCGGTCGTCGACGCCCTCGCGGCTGGCGATCCAGCCGGTGCTCGGCCCGCCCGGCTCGCCGCCCTCGGGCAGGTAGCGGTGGACCCAGTCGCCGTGCTCGGCGTCGTTGTTGTCGTAGAGACTCCCCGAGCCGCCGCGATACTCCCAGTTGAACCCGCCGTGGAGCCCGAACCGCCAGTTGAAGAAGCCGTACGCCCAGCGGTCGGCCTCGGGCCGGAAGCTCTCCACGTCGTTCAGCGCTGCCTCAAGCACCTGCGCCCGGCCGATCGCGCCGTTGTAGTTCCATATGGCGGCAAACGGCCCGGCCTGCCGGTGGAAGTAGGCGTCGCCGGGGCCGTCCTGCTCGGTGGGGATCCCGGCCTCCTTGAGGAGCTTCAGCAGGGCCACGTTGCGCTCGCGGTCCTGCGCGCTCTGCCACCCCGGCTCGTCCACCGGCTGCACGTAGAGACTCGGCCAGCCCTTGGCCCGGCTTACCTCCGCCAATGCCCGGTAGAACGCCACGTACACCGCACCGTAGGCCGCGTCGCCAAGTTCGCCCGCCTGCCCGGCAGCCTGCTGCCCGCTGTCTGACAGCAGAACCACCGGAGCCGGAAAGCCCAGCTCGCGATAGGCCTCCATGAACCACTCGAACGGCGTGTCGCCCTTGAACTCGAACGTCACCGCGCTGTCGGCCACCTTGTAGCTGGAAGACTCCACGCCGAAGCAGAGCCCCACCGTGGTCATGCCCATCGCCCGCATGTCGGCCAGGTCGGAGCGGATCCGGGCGCGCGGATCCGCCGGCCGGCCGGTCAGCCGGTAGTACTCACCATAGAACAAGCCCTTGGGCTCGGGCAGCGTGACGGGCAGCACCCGCACCGCCAGCGGGAGCACCTGCGACGCCGCACCGGCGCGGACGGTAACGTTGCCACGGTAGAGCCCCGGCCGCGCGTCGGGCGGGGCGGTGAAGGTCAGGTGGAACGTGCCGGTGCGCCCGGACGGGAGCTTCTGCGAGGGCTGATCGGCGATGTAGCTGGGCACGTCGGCAAGGAACCAGTCGGCGCTGTAGTACCAGCGCTTGCTGAGGTGCCGCACGCTGCCCACGCGGAGCGCCGCGGCGCGAATGACCGCCCCCGGCAGGCGCAGTTCGCCCGCCTCCACCCGCACCTCCGGCAGCTCCCGCAAGGCATGGACCGCAAACACCAGCGGCTCGGTCTCGCCGCGGCACGCAAACAGCGTCAGCCCCGTGGCGCGGCGCCGTGGCAGCGTGTCGGGAAACACCAGCCGCAGCGGTGACTCCGTCTCGACCTGGAAGCCCCGCCGAACCTCCTCCGCGCTCGGCGCCAGCCCCGGCCCTGGGTCCACGTGGACAAACTTGCGGAAGCGCGCCGCGAAGCGGCCCCAGGCGAAGGCGTCGAGGTAGATCCGGCTGTCGACCCGCGGCCGGCTGACGTAGATCAGGAGACCCTTCACGCGGGTCAGGTCGGCGTCGCCGGAGAAGGCCTTAATGTTGACGGCGGCGCGCTGGTTGGCGCCGGGTTTGAGCGGGGTGCTGCCGAAGTGGCCTTGGCCGTCGAGGGTGTCGAGGCGGATGCCGAGCTGGACCGGCTGGTCGCCGTCGACGAAAGCGTCGAACTGGAGCAGGTCGAGCTTTGACCAGTCGGGATCGGTGGCGGTGAGCAGGACGCCCGGCCAGGTGTCCTTCGGGTCGCCCTTGATGTCCACCCGGAGCGCGGAGGCGCCGGCGGTGGCGTGCTCCGCAACGCGCTCGATCACGGCGCCGCCGAGGGCGGCGAAGGGCTGGTCCCGATCGCTCTCGAACGAAGCGACCGGCCCGTCCACCACTGCCGCGGTGGCCGCGGCGAGCGCCAGTCCGAGCGCGAACAGCAGGCGCATGCGGGGCCTCCCGCGCCCCGGTTCGGGCGGGAAGCCGCGGCTCCTTCCGCCGCCGCGCCGGCCGCTACGGCCCCACGGGGATGGCCGCGATCACCGCCGGCTGGGTGAAGAACAGCCGCCGCGCCTCGGTCTGGTTGATGATGCGGTTCTGGTCGTCCACCGCGATCACCCGCCAGTAGAGGGTCTGGAGCGTGCCGTGGCTCAAGTCGCGGTCGAAGTAGGGCCCGAGGACCCCGTTGCCATCGGGCGGCAATGAGTCGCTGATGCTGTACGTCACCGTGTCGGCGGAGGCTGCCAGGACGGCGTTCCCGTTCTCCAGCAGGTTGTGCAGGTTGGGATCGCGCCCGATCTCGAAGATGTAGCGCGCCGCCTGCGGCACCTGCGTCCAGGCGAAGTGCAGGCTCAGCGTCCAGCTCTTCCGGGCGTCGGACACGGCGACCTCGAAGCTCTGGTTGTCCTGCGGCGAGACGACCTGGATCACGCCCACGCCGGGCACGGCATCGGCGATGACCGACGCGATGCTGGGCACGCCCGTGGCCGAACGCGCCACGATCTGGTAGAAGTAGCGCTGCCCGGCGGTGACGTTGAAGTCGGTGAAGATCAACTGCTGTGGCGAGCCGGGCCCGGCGGTGGTCGGGGCGTCGAGCACGGCGATCTCCGCGAAGGCGCCCTCCGCCGTGTTCTCCCGCCGCCGGATGCTGTAGTTGTCGGCCACCACGGTGCCCGGCACGCCCACTTCGGGCAGGTTCGGGTCGGGGTTCCAGCGCAGGACGATCCGGTCGGTCTGCCCGATGGCGGTCAGCCCGGTGGGCGCCGCCGGAGCCAGCCCGCGCGGATCGGGGACGAGCTCCAGGTCCACCGTGTTGCTGGCCAGCGGCGGCGTGACATCGGTCGAGCCGCTGTACAGCGTGCCGTCGACGGCGTAGTAGGTGGCCGAGATGTGATAGGTCTGCCCGGTGTTGAGCACGAACTGCGCGCGCGTCAGTTTGCCGGTGACCGCGCCGTCGATGCTGATGCTGGCGCCGAGGAACTCGACCGCCTCGCCCTGCCGGTGCGAGGTCACCGTGACCGTGTAGCGCGTCACGTCGCCGCGGCGGAACGACGAGGTCGGCCCGAAGCGCAGCGTCTGGGTGACGTTGTCGAGCACACCCACGCGGATGAAGTAGGTCAGCCCGCTCTGCAGCGGCGGCGCGGCGGCGGGGTAGATCAACTGCGTCTCGGTGGTGCTGGCCTGCACCAGGTTGGCGCTGTTGAAGGTGTTGACCGTGTCGAGCTGCACGGTGTACTGCGGCGTGCCGCTGACCCCGCGCCAGGAGAGGAGCGGCAGGTCGGTGTCGACCAGGCTGTTGGCCGCGGGCTGCACCACCTCGAGCTCGCGCGGCGGGGCGGTGCTCGGCGTGGCCGTGACCACGTCGCTGAGCGGGCTCACCAGCCGCGGGTCGTGGAGCAGGTCGATGGGCTGACCCGGTTGCAGGGTCGCCATCTTCACGGCGCGGATGCGGTAGAACACGGCGGTGCCGTTGCCCAGCCCGGTCGTCCCGCCGCGGTCGGTCACGACGTTGTCGTTCGGCCCGGCCGAAAGCGCCAGCGTGCTCGGCGAGCCGTTGTCGGTGACCAGGTTGCGGAAGCTGGAGTCGACGATCTCGTCGAAGTTGGCGTTGGCCGAGGGGGCGCGGAAGACCTGGTACCCGGCGATGTCGTCGGCGGTGTTGAGGGTCCAGGTGAGGGTCACTTGGCCGTCGCCCGCCACGGCCACCAGGTTGGCCGGCACACTCGGCGGCCCGTTGGAGATGGGCGTCGCCGACACCACGCCCTGCGCCACCGCGTTGTTCAGGGTGGTGACCACGCCGTCCGAGTTGACCGTCAGAATCGCCCACTCGTAGGTGGTGCCGTTCTTCACGGTCGAGTCGGTGAAGTTGAGGGTGGTGTTGTTGACCGAGCCGAGGAACGAGAAGCCCACCACCTCGGCCTGGCGCGCGGGCATCGCGGCGGCGTCGCGCAGCCCGC
>JACPDV010000151.1 GCA_016183835.1 Armatimonadota bacterium | reverse complement strand
GGGTCTCGGAGCTGGCGTTGGTGTCGAGGAGGGTCTGCGGGAGCCTGTCGGCGGGCAGGAGCTGCTCGTTCGGCCCGTAGCCGCCGGTGGCGAAGCACTCGTTGCTCTGCAGGTAGTCGTAGGCGTTGACGAGGGTGTCGAGGTAGTGCTGCTCGCCCGTGACCAGGTAGGCGGCGCCGGAGCCGCCGAGGGTGTTGACGTGGCTGTAGGCGTGGTAGGCGCCGGTCTGCCCGCCGTTCGCGCGCTTGCCGAACAGGTCGAGCCGGTTGGCGTAGAGGTCCCAGTACTCGGTGTACTCCCAGACTCCGGCGAAGTCGCGGTACTTCGCGTCGCCGGTGACGAGCCAGGCCCGGTAGAGGTTCTCGCTGAGGGTGTACCACTCGGTGTCGCTGGAGCCGTCGGCATAGGGGCGGTTGCGGCCGAGGTCCTTGATCGCCCAGTCGGTGATGCGGCTGAGGTGGTCCAGGGCGCTCCGGCTGCCGCAGTAGAGGTGCATGTCGACCAGCCCGCCGACCATCTTGTCGTAGATGTAGTGCGGCGCGTTGGGCTTGGCGGTGTAGTGGAAGTAGCCATCGGGGGCGATGCACTCGGCCCAGCCGGCGAGGAGGGCCTCGGCCTTGTCGCGGCAGGCGGGGTCGCCGGTGGCGGCGAAGAGCCGGGCGAGGCCGGAGAGGATCTGGCCGAAGATGTGGAACACGTCGCCGCTGTACCAGCCGCCGAGGTCCACGCCCGGCGCGGGCCGGCCGGCGCGAGCGCGGAAGCCCTTGAGCAGGTCGTCGTTGGGGATCCGGAGGTAGCAGTCCTTGACCTCGTCGAGCTGGCGGCGGAGCAGGCCGTCGTCGAGGCTGACGCCGTGGTAGTCGAAGGTCCGCAGCACGCGCTTGCCGCCGGCAGCGAAGACGGGTGCGACACAGAGCAGGAGCAGGAGCGAGCGGGTGCGGGTCATGGCCGTGCGGCCTCCTCGGCGGGGAAGTTGTCTTGGCCGGCCGGGCGAACAACCCTCTTCGCCGGAGAGGTGACGCGCGCTCACCGGACAAGCGGAGCGCACGCTGAAGGGCAGTCCCACCATGCACCTCCGCACCACCGACCTCGGCCCGATGGGCACCGGCTCCAACATGTTCCGCTGCGGCCTGGTGCACTCGACCGGCATCGTCTACCTGGGCACCTACGGCCCGCCGCCGGGCATCATCTGGCGCTACGACCCCGCCAACGGTGAGCTCACCCGCGTCGCCGCGCCCGGCGAGTACCAGCTCGACTGCATGGTCGAGGCGCCCGACGGGCGGATCCACATCGGCACGGCCTACAGCGGGTTGGTCTACCGCCTCGACCCCGCCACCGGGTCTGTCGAAAGCCTCGGCTCACCCGAGATCGACTCGACCTCGTGGATCTTCACCCTCTACCGCACCTCGCGCGGCGACATCTACGGAGCCAAGGGCGTCGGCCTGTTCCGGCTGCATTGGCAGGACGGGCGGCTGGAGCCCATCGGCCTGGTGCCGGGCGACCACGCCACGATCCACCCGTCGCGCTCCGGTCCCATCGTCCGCCAACTCGAGGAGGCGCCCGACGGGACGCTGTGGGGCGACACCAACCGCTGGCTGTTCCGCTTCCACCCCGAGACCGCCCGGATCGAGCCGGTGGCCGACATGGCCCTCGTCGACCCGGCCTGCTATGCGCTGTTCCTGCCGACTGGCAAGCGTCGGTCGCTCGACACGTACTTCTGCCTTTACAGCCGCTTCTCGGGGGCGGCGGTACGCGAGCGGCTCTACGTCCACCGGCACGAGACCGGCGAAATCGAGCCGGTGACATTGCGGAACGTGCCCGGCGACCTGAGCGGGCATCCGGCCTGGTGGCGCGAAGACGGCCGCGACGTGCTCCTGATGCAGACCTGGGAGGAGGAGCGGCAGCGCGCGCACCTCACCTCCGTCGATCCTCCCACCGGACGCACCGTCGCTCGCTGGTCGCGGGACTCGCACGAGCCGGGCGGCAACTTCCTGTTCGGCCCTTGCGGCGAGCTGTACTTCTTCACCTTCACCCGCCTCTTCCGCGCCGAGCCGGCGCAGCATCGCTTCGTGGAGGTGGCGCGGAATCCCACGCCCGCCGAGTGCCGCTGCCTCGCCGTCTCGCCCGCCGGCCGGCTGGGCACGGACACTTACGACCTCGGGTACGCGTTCACCCTCGACCCGGCCACCGGCGAGTCGCGCTCGCACGGCAAGGTCTGGGCCGACGACCACCGCGCCAACCACGGCCCGGCGGCCTTCGCCGGGCGCCGCGGGCGGTATCTGCTGGCCAACCACGGCGAGGCGATGCCGGCGCTGTGGGCCACCGACACGCTGACCAACCGGCACCGGCGGGTGGGTCCGGCGGCGGTGCAGCTCGTGCGCTTCGGTGACGGCACGGTGTGGGGGACGCAGGGGCCGAACCCGTCGAGCATCGCCTTCGACCCGGCGGCCTGCTGGGTGCCCGGCTGGCAGGCGCGGCCGGGGACGCTGTTCCGCTGGCGGCCCGGCGCGGCCGAGGTGGAGGCGATGCTCGCACCGGCGGGCCCGATAGCCGAGGCGCCGGGCCGCGCCGGGCGGGTGCTGGCAGCGGCGGGGGATGAGTTGGTGCTCTTGGATTGCGGCGCCGGCGAGATGGCAAGCCGCATTGCGCCGCCGGACACCTCACCCCCGGCCCCTCTCCGCATGCGGAGAGGGGTGGCGCGGAGCGCCGGGGTGAGGTCAGCACCGGCGTCGATGCCTGGCGCTGCCGAGCCGGGCGGCGTGCTCCAGCGCGTCACACTGCCCGGCGAGTGCATCGCGATGGCGGGCGATAGCCGGCGCCGCGTCTGGCTGCTGCTGGCGGACGGCACGCTGCTCGGCTGCCGGGCGACCTCGGACGGCGGCGTGCGAGTGACCGTGGTGGCGGAGGGCTTCGGCCCGGCGGAGCGGGGCTTCTTCGCCCTCCGCGGGGGGCGGGTGGTGGGCGTTGCGCTGGACGGCACGGTGTCGGTGTGGCGCCCGGGCGACGCCGTCGTTCGCCTGCAAGCCCCGCCGCCGCTGCCGGCCGGACCGGCGGTCGATGCGGCGGGCCATGGCTGGTGCTACGCCCATCGGAGCGTGGAGCGCTACGAGCTGGTGGACGACGGAGCCGCGAGGAGGAGTGGGCGGCCGGCCGCGGCACCATGATAGGATCGGGGCGTCCGCAGCTTCGCCACCCCCGATGAGAGGGCCACTGCCATGCGCAGCAAGCGATCCACCCGAGCCGCGCCAGGGGAGGCCGAGGGCTGCCCGCCCCCGCCGCCCGCCGACACGGCAGCCGTCGAGGCCGAGACGGTGACCTTCCCCGTGGTGGGCGTCGGCGCCTCGGCCGGGGGGCTGGCCGCGTTCGAGGCGTTCTTCGGCCACCTGCCGCCCGATCCCGGCGTCAGCATGGCCTTCGTGGTCGTGCAGCACCTGGACCCCGGACACAAGAGCATCCTGAGCGAGCTGGTGGCGCGCTATACGCCGATGCGGGTCGAAGAGATCACCGACGACACGCTCGTAGAGCCGAGCTGCACGTACATCATCCCGCCCGACCGCGACCTGGAGCTGCGCGACGGCCGGCTGTACCTGCTCGAGCCGGCGCGGCCGCGCGGGCTGCGGCTGCCCATTGACGGTTTCTACCGCTCCCTGGCCCACGACCGCGCCGACCACGCCATCTGCGTCGTGCTCTCGGGCAACGGCACCGACGGCACGCTGGGGCTGCGCGCTGTCAAGGAGGCTGGCGGCATGGCCATGGTGCAGGACCCGCAGACCGCGGACTACGACGGCATGCCGCGCAGCGCCATCGCCACCGGCCTGGCCGACTACGTGCTGCCCCCCGAGGAGATGCCCGCGCAACTGATCGCCTACGTGCAGCGCGCTTTGGCGCCCCCCGCCGACCCGCTGGCCGCCTCGGCTCCGGAGGTCAGCGCCTGGATGCTCAAGGTCATGGCCCTCCTGCGCACCCACACCGGCCACGACTTCACCCACTACAAGCAGAGCACCATCCGCCGCCGCGTCGACCGCCGCATGGCCGTGAACCAGGTCGAGCGCGTCGAGCACTACGTGCGCCTGCTGCGCCACAATCCCGCCGAGCTGGACATGCTCTTCCGCGAGCTGTTGATCGGCGTGACCGGCCTCTTCCGCGATCCCGAGGCCTTCGACCTGCTGCGCGACCAGGTGATCCCCCAGCTTCTGCCCGCCACGCCGGCCGACACGCCGCTGCGCGTCTGGGTGCCCGGCTGCTCCACCGGCGAGGAGGCCTACTCCCTGGCCATCCTGCTCCAGGAGGAGGTGGACCAGGCCGGCCGCGAGCGCACCCTGCAGCTGTTCGCCACGGACATCGACCATGCCGCCATCGAGAAGGCGCGCGCCGCGGTCTACCCGGCCAGCATCGCCGCCGACGTCTCGCCCGAGCGCCTCGCCCGCTTCTTTGTGCCCGAGGGCGCCGACTTCTACCGCATCCGCAAGCCCCTCCGCGACCAACTGGTGTTCGCCGAGCAGGACGTCCTCCGCGATCCGCCCTTCTCGCGTATCGACCTGATCAGTTGCCGCAACCTGCTCATCTACCTCGAGCCGGTGCTGCAGAAGCGTCTGCTGCCGCTCTTCCACTACGCCCTGGCGCCGGGGGGCTTCCTGTTCCTGGGCAACTCGGAGACCATCGGCGAGTTCCACAGCCTGTTCGTCCCGGTGGACCGCAAGTGGAAGCTCTATCGGCGGCGGGACGACGCCGGGGCCGGGGCGCTGCAGCTCCCCGCGCTGCCAGGCGTCCTGTCGACGGCGCTGACCGCCGCCACGCAGGCCGAGCCGCCCGGGCCGCGCGCCACCGTGCGCGAGCTGACCGAGCGGGTGCTGTTGCAGAGCTACGCCCCCGCCACCGTGGCGGTGAACGAACAAGGCGAGATCCTCTACGTGCACGGCCGCACCGGCAAGTACCTCGAGCTGGCCGCCGGCGAGATCAGCGTGAGCCTGGTCCGCACGGCGCGTGAGGGCCTGCGGCACGAGCTGGCCACCGCTTTGCGCCGGGTCGCTGCCCGCCGCGAGCCGGTGCGCTACGAGGGGCTGGAGGTCCGCGGCAACGGCGACCGGCAGCGCGTCAACGTCACCGTCCAGCCGTTGCTCGGCCCTGCCGGCGAGCTAAGCGTGATCCTGGTCACGTTCGAGGACGTGGCGACGCCCGCGGAGGAGCCCGCGGCGGAAGCCGCCGCGCCAGCCGATGGCTCCGGGTCCACCGCCGCCGACCGGCGCGTGGCGGCGCTCGAGCGCGAGCTTCGAATCAAGGACGAGACGCTGCAGAGCACCGTGGAGGAGCTGGAGACCTCCAACGAGGAGCTCAAGTCCACCAACGAGGAGCTGCAATCCACCAACGAGGAGCTGCAGTCCGCCAACGAGGAGCTGGAGACTTCCAAAGAGGAGCTGCAATCGGTCAACGAAGAGTTGGTGACGGTCAACGCCGAGCTGCAGCAGAAGATCGAGAGCCTCTCGCGCGCGAACAACGACATGAGCAATCTCCTGGCCGGCACCGGCATCGCCATGCTCTTCGTCGACCACGCCCTTCGCATCCAGCGTTTCACCCCGGCCGCCACCCAGATCATCAACCTGATCGAGACCGACGTGGGCCGGCCCATCAGTCACCTGGCCTCCAACCTGATCGGCTACTCGAGCCTGGTGGCGGGCGTGCAGGCCGTGCTGGCCAGCCTGGTGCCGCGCGAGGCCCGGGTGCAGACCCGCGATGGCCACTGGTACCTGATGCGCATCCTGCCCTACCGCACCATGGAGAACGTGATCGAGGGCGTGGTGGTGACCTTCGTCAACGTCACGGACCAGAAGCAGGCGGAGGACAGCAGCCGCCGGCTGGGCGCCGACCTGGAGCGCCGGGTGCAGGATCGCGCCGCCGAGCTGGTGCGGGCCAACGCGGAGCTGCAGCGCCAGGTGGGCGAGCGCCAGCGCGCCGAGGAGGCGCATGAGGCGAGCGATGCGGCGCTGCGCCATGGCCCGCTGGCGATGTGGGCCGTCGATCGGGAGCTGCGGCTCACGGCCACGGGCGGCGAGCTGCCCGACGGCGCCCGCGGCACACCGCTGGCCGAGTGCGGCGACCTCGAACGGGTCCTCGACCAGCACCGGCAGGCCCTGGCCGGGGCAGCCTCGGACTATGAGAGTGACTGGCGCGGGATTCCGCGACACAACTACCTTCTGCCGTTGTTCGACTCCGCCGGCCAGGTGCTGGGTGTGGTCGGTGCGGCGTTCAAGTCACGCGCGGAGCCGCCGTGCGGCCCGGGAGAGGGGCGGTCGGAGGGCTGACCGCGGGCATCAGGACATGTGCAGTTCGGACCAGGCGACGTCTACTGACGACCTGCGCCGGCAGGCCGAGCAGCTTGTCGAGCGGGAGCCCGCCACGGGCGAGGCACCTGCGGCGGCGCTGCAGCACGAGTTGATGGTCCACCAGATCGAGCTGGCGATGCAGGGCGACGAGCTGCGGCGCACCCTCGTCGACCTGGAAGCCTCGCGCGATCGCTACGCCGACCTGTACGAGTTCGCGCCGGTCGGCTTCGTGACCCTCAACGACGCCGGCCTGATCACCGGGGCCAACCTGGCCTGCGCCGCGCTGCTCGGCCGCGAGCGCGGTCGCCTGCTGGAGCGCAGACTGGGCCAGTTCGTGGCCGGTGCCGATCAGGCGGCCTACTACGGCTGGCTCCGGCCACTCTTGGACGACGGGGCGGCGCAGCGTTGCGAGCTGCGCCTGGTGCGGCCCGACGGCGCGGCGCGCTGGGTCCGTCTCGACGCCCTGGCCTTGCCCACGGGCGAACCGGACCTGCGCTTCCAGGTGGCCCTGAGCGACATCACCGAGCGGAGAGAGGCGGTAGACGCCCTGCGCCAGGCGAACGACGACCTGGAGCTGCGGGTGCGCGAGCGGACCGCGGAGCTGGCCCGGGCCAACGAGCGCCTGCGCGCGCTGGCGCTCGAGCTGGTGCTGGCCGAGGAGCGGGCGCGGCGGCAGCTCGGCGCCGATCTCCACGACGGGCTGTGCCAGGCCCTGGCGCTGCTGCGCCTGCGCCTGGTTTTGGCCGCCGACGAGCCGGCCGCCCGCCCGCCCGACCCGGCGACGATGGAGCTGCTGAACCAGGCCCACGAGATGGCCCGCTCGCTGACTCTGCAACTCGGCACGCCGTTGCTCTACGACCTGGGCCTCCTGCCGGCGGCCGAGGGCCTGGCCCAGGAGTTCGAGCGGCATCACGGGCTGCGCGTCACGCTGCAGGACGATGGGAAGCCCAAGCCGCTGGACGAGTCGGCGCGGGTGATCCTGTTCCGCGGCCTGCGCGAGCTGCTGCTGAAAGTGGTCAAGCATGCCGGCGTGGCGGCGGCCGAGGTGCGGCTGGAGCGCGGCGGCGAGCTGGTGCACCTCACGGTCGAGGACCAGGGCGCTGGCTGCGACCCGGCGGGCTCGGGCGGCTTCGGGCTGTACAGCCTCCGGGAGCGCGTGGTGCCGCTCGGCGGGCGGCTCGAGATCCGCTCCGCGCGGGGCGCGGGTACCACCGTCACGCTCACGGTGCCACTCTCTCCACCCGAAGCCCGCGAGCTGGGCGAAACATATGCCGATCCGCATTCTGTTGGTTGACGACCATGCCATGCTCCGCGACGGGCTGCGCTCGCTGCTCAGCCGCGCACCCGACCTGGAGGTGGTCGGCGAGGCCGAGAACGGCCTGGCCGCCTTGGACGCGGTCCACCACTTGCAGCCCGAGGTGGTGGTGATGGACATCGGCATGACCGGCCTCAACGGGCTGGAAGCCACCCGCCGCCTCGTGCACGGGGCACGGCCGCCCAAGGTGGTGGTGCTCTCGACCTACGACGATCAGCGCTACGTGCTGGCCGCGCTGGAGGCCGGCGCCGCGGCGTACGTCTCCAAGGCGGCGGCCGGCGAGGAGCTGGTGCGCGCGGTGCGCGCGGTGACACGCGGCCAGCGCTACCTCTCGCCCGAGGTGGCCGGGCCAGTGATCCAGGCCAGCCTCGCGACCGGCATCCCCACCGTCGCTACCCCGGTGGCCGCGCTCGGCGATCGCGAGCGCGAGGTGCTGCAGCTCGTCGCCGAGGGTCACACCACCAACGACATCGCGGGCCTGCTCCACCTCTCGCCCAAGACCATCGAGACCCACCGCCGCAACCTGATGCGCAAGCTCGACCTGCACAACGTCGCCGACATCACCCGGTTCGCCATCCGGCACGGCATCGTGCACGAGTAGTCTGGCGATTACCCGGATTCCCGCGCGACACTCAGGGACTCCGGACAAGACTGCCTCTTGGTCGCGCACTACGATGCTTGCAGTGCCCGGCGACAAGC
The DNA here is from genome assembly GCA_016183835.1 of Armatimonadota bacterium. Lineage (GTDB taxonomy): Bacteria > Armatimonadota > UBA10988 > UBA10988 > UBA10988 > JACPDV01. The sequence goes on along the minus strand of JACPDV010000151.1, from coordinate 8,427 downwards.
ACGACCGGGTACCGGCGGTTCACCACCGCTCCGTTCGCAGCACGACCCGAAGTGGCTCCTTCCCCGCTACCCGCGGGGAAGGGGACCGCTTTCTCTTACGACCGCCGGCGCCGCGGTGCCGCCGTGCGTACGTGGAACGCCGTCGTGGCTTTGAACCGCTGTGCGCGGTTCGGGCCGCCGTCGCAGGAGGATCAGGTCATGGAAATACGGGCACTGGGCGGTCGCTTGTTGGAAGTGACGGCGGACAGCACGCTGCGCCAAGCCTGCCTGCCAGGGGCCCGCCTGACGCGGGCCGACCTGGGCTGGGCCGACCTGCGCGGCGCCGACCTCCGCGGCGCCGACCTCCGCGGCGCCGACCTCCGCGGCGCCGACCTCCGCGGCGCCGACCTCCGCGGCGCCGATCTGCGCGCGGCGGACCTGCGGGAGGCGAACGTCCGCTCCGCCGACCTCCGCGAGGCCGATCTGCGCAACGGCAGTCTGGCGATGGTCTCTCTCTGCTGCGCGGACCTGCGCGACGCCGACCTGCGCGGCGCCGACCTCTGGTGCTCCAACCTCTGCGGAGCCGACCTGGGCGGCACCAACCTGACCGGCGCCAGCCTGGTCGGCGTGACGCACGACGAGTACACCGTGTGGCCCGCCGGATTGAGCTGGGAATCCTGAGGCCGGGCGCCTCAGCGCCGCCGCGCGGGGGGTGATTGGCGGCGCCGGGAGTCTTGTCTGCTCCTCCCCCTGCGAAGCGGGGGGAGGCGGGAGGGGGGCCTCCGACTACCGCGGACCGCCCGGAAACCCCCACCCCGTCCCTCCCCCGCTTCGCAGGGGAGGGGGTACCGCGAGGCCCACGAGACCCGGATGGAGATGTCCCTCCCCCGCTTCGCAGGGGAGCGGGCTCCCGAGATTCCAATCACTCCCGCCGCACGACGATGGCGAAATGGTCGCTCGGCATGCGCAGCTCGTACAGCCGCCGGCCGCCCTCCCGCACCTCGCGGGACCCCGGCTGCGCCACCCTCTTCCCGTCACCGTCGAACTCGTGCACGTCGGCCGCGCCGCCGTCGGGCCAGCCGTAGCGCCCGGAGCGGCTGGTCAGGATGCGCTCCTCGCCGAGCACCATCCCGGGGCGGATCTCGAGCGGGGTGAGGGGGTAGAGGAGCTGCAGGAAGGTCAGCTCGCGCGGCTCCTCGGACCAGCCCGGCAGGGCGATCACGCCGCCGTACTCCAGGATCTTCCGCAGGTTGCGCGCGGTGTTGTAGGTGTAGCCGCGCGGCGGGTCGACCCACGGCAGGTTGCCGTAGCCCCACGGCGTGCCGAGATGCGTGTCGCGCACCACCGCGGCGCTGTAGTAGGTCTCGACGAACGTCGGCACGCGCAGGCCGGTGCCGGTGCGGGTCTCCGGCGGCCCGTTGCCGAACAGGATCTTCCCGCGCTCGCGGAGGTACTTCATCAGCTCCACGTGCCAGCCGCGCTCGAGAAGGGCCGCGCTGGCGCACTTGCCGGTCACCGCGTGGGTCGATGGGTCGATCCGCACGGTGCAGCCGTCCCAGGCGATGCCGAACGCCCGCGCCCCGATGCCGGCCGAGGTGTAGATGTCGTGGTAGATCCCGTCGGGCTTCAGCTCCTCCACAATGTACCGAGCGGTCTGCATCATCGCCTTGCCGTACGAATTGTCCAGCGTGGAGACGAACAGGGGCGCGGGGACGTACCCGCCGTCGCGGCAGCCGGCGGACATGGTCTGCTGGTTTCCGTTGGGGTCCAGGAGGCGGGAGTCGGCATACTTCTCGGCGGCGCCGGGCTCGGTGCAGAGCGTGCAATTGAGGTAGAACAGCGACTTGACCTCGGGCGCGGCGCGGTGGAGCGTCGCGAACCACGCGGCGGTGCGCTCGCAGAACGGCTTGGCGAGCGGGATGGCCGTGCCCATCGCCGGCTTGCCGTCCTCGAACATGGCGTCGGGCGCGGTGACCATCGTCACCCCGCGGCTGCGCACCCAGTGGCGGTACCACTCCTCGGTCTGCGTGTGGAACGACCAGTCGACGAACACGTGCGGGCCGGGGATGGCGAGGTTCGCACCCCAGTTGCGCCGCAGCGCGTTGATGAACGCCCAGTAGTCGCCGCCGGGCAGCGGGTAGAGGCTCCACTCCAGGGTCTGCGACCCGCCCGCCTCGAGCCCCAGCTCGTGGTCGGCCAGGCCGAACTCGCCGTCGTGCTGCAATTCGGTGACGTGGGCGCGGAAGATGTCGTCCTCGGCGGCCAGCCCGAGCGCCATGTCCGGCCAGCGGCCGACGGCGGTGGGGTTGGCGCCACCGCCCTCGCGCTGGTAGCGGGCGAAGGGCGGCCGGCCGCCGAGCGTCACCTCCAGTGGCGGCACGTCGGTGCGGAGCGTGTGCTCGAGCATCACGCCCACCAGCGCGTCGCCCGTGTTGGTGAAGGTGTCGGCAACGTGGAGGTGGTCCGCCTCGACCTTCACGGTGCGGCTGACCCGGTACCCGGCACACGGCCACGCGCGGCTCGCCTGCCCGGTCACCGGCTGCCACCGCTCGGTCCCGGTGAGGTGCCATTGGCCGCCCGGCTCGCTGCTCCGCGTCGCCACCACGCAGCTCCGCCGGCCCACCTTCACCCGAATCGCCCCGCCACGGCTCAGCTCCACCTGCATCTTCACCGGCTGCCGGCCGCGCGGGACGTAGGTGGGCAGGGCCCCGGTGGGCGCGGGCCGGACGACGGTGGTCAGGTTGCGCGACTCGACCGGGTCGCCCAGCTCCACCGCCACGTCGCGCAGGACGAGGGCGTGGTCCACGTCGGGGAGGATCTCGGGGTGCGTGAAGCGGACGGTGTTGGCGCCCGGCCTCGCGTAAGCGGTGATGTCCCAGACGAGCGCGAACGGGTCAGTCTCGGTGATGGCATAGGGCGAGTCGTACGCTGCGACCTTCGCCACGTCGAAGTCGGGCCAAGTGAAGAGGAGCCAGGCGTTCCCGCGCTCCGTGGCCCAGAAGGCGTCGCGGCCGTTCTTGCAGTGGTACTCGAGCGGCTTGTTGAGCAGATCGACGCCGACCACCGAGTGGTCGTTGACCGTCAGCGTGAGGGCCACGTTGTTGGCGCACCAGTAGGGGTACTGCACGCGCGCCCGGAGCGAGAGACGCACCTGCTGCCCGGCGGCGACCGCAGGCAGGTCGAAGCGCAGCTCCGCGGTGGTCTTCTTCTTCACCTCCTGCTCGGCGGCGAGCGGGATCCTGAGCGGCTCGGCGGCGCTGAGGCAGCCGGCGGCGAGGCAAACGAGTGCGGGCAGAGGCAGAGTGGTGGTCTTCATGGGCGCAGCCTCGTGCGGGGTTCTACTCCCCCGGACCCGGCGGTTGAAACCGCGGCAACCATGCGAAGTCCGCCTGCGCGGACTCCCGACTCCGAGTCCACGACGGTGGACTTCGGATGGTTGCCGCGACTTCCAGTCGGCGGGACCGGAGGCGTCGCCACCCGCAACACCACCGTGGTGCCATACCGGAACGCCGGCACCACCACCGCCGTCTTCCCCTCGGCCACCGTCGCATGCAGCGCTATCTGCACCGGCTGCTGCGGCTCCTCGAAGCCGTACGGCCGGAGCGCCCAGCCCTGCCGCAGCTTGCCCTTGGGCAGGCTGAGGGTGACCTTCACCCCGCCCAGCGGCTGCGGCTCGGTGGGCCACTCGGTGTCCCACCGCTGGGTCGGGGGGATGCGCACGAGGTGGACGATCAGGTCGTAGCCGTTGGCCGTGGCCCGCCGGTAGACGAGCCGCTGCCACCACAGCTTCTCGCGGGAGGCGATCTGGACCAGCGTCTCGGCGTGGGGCACCACCTTCACCTCGCGCGACCAGAGCAGGCTGGAGTAGCGGGTCTGGAACTGCAGCCAGGGCCGCAGCGAGGGCAGGAACCCGCCGGCATGGTGCATCTGCGTGGCGATGAGCTGCGCGCCGAGGTAACCCATCGTGGGCCACGCCCACTTGCCCGGCCCGGGCTCTTCGGCCTTCCAGGGGAAGAAGCTGTAGCCGATGATGGTGCTGGCGCCCCACTTCTGCACGGCGAAGTCGCGCTGGTCGCAGAGGAGCTGGAGGAACTCGCCCGGCTTCGACCACAGGCCCTCCTTGCTCTGCAGGAAGCTGCCGGTCTCCATCAGGAGCATCACGTTGCGCCCGGCGGTGGCGGCGCGGATGTTGGCGTCGCTGCTCTCGCCCACGGCGCCGCTGCCGATGAAGTTGGTCAGCCCCACGCTGCGCGCCCACGCCAGGCCGGGGTAGCTCCAGTTGTACCAGATGCCGAAGTTGGCGTCGTCGCGCCGCAGCTCCGTGGCGAAGAGACGGTGGTTGCGGGCGTTCAGCCGGGCGTACTCCTCGTCCGAGCCGGTGGCCGTGTTGGGCTTGCCGTCGTGGCCGTAGCCGCCCAGGACACCCATGTTGCCGTCGATGTAGATGCCGTCGAAGTGGTGCTCCTGCGCGAGGGCCTTGATGCGGCGCGCCTCGTAGAGCACGGCGTCGGTCAGCGCCAGGTTGGCGGCGCAGTGCTGCCAGGGCGTGTAGCGCCGGTCGAGATACGGCCGGGTGACCATGCGCTTGGGGCCGATCTCGAGGGGCGAGGCCAGCTCCAGCGGGTTCGGCCAGCCGCCGTAGATAGGGTCCACCGCCGGCTGGCCGTTCTCGTCGTAGAGCACCAGGTCGGGGTGCAGGCGCATCTCCTCGTAGCCGGCCTGCCCGCCGAACGAGCAGTTCTGGTAGAAGGTGTGGCGGATCCCCAGGTTCCGGCGGAAGTCGATCTCCGCCCAGCGGTTGGCCTGCGAGATGGTGTAGCCGGGCTGCCCGCTGACGTACTGCTCCGCCGCCACCGTGCTGACGCCAAAGTCGGTCGGCTCGCAGCCGAAGTAGTGGGCGAGGTTGTAGTAGCTGACCCACGGGGTCACCTGGTAGGCCGCGTTGCTGACATTGTTGGTGTGCTGCTGGACGCGGAAGAACTCGGCGGCCACGCCGTAGAACTCCTGCCAGGCGTCGACCAGCTTGCCGGCTTCGTCGAGCCAGCGCACCTCCACCCCGCGGCCGTAGGTCTCCGGGCCGACGTTGTAGGTGAAGCTCCACGTGCCGGTCTGGCCGGGCTGGATCGTGTAGGCCGCGCGGGCCACCTCGCGGGTGGCGTCCAGGTCGACGTGCAGGATGGCCGCGAGCGTGCCGGTGAACGGTTGCGCGGCCGTGTTGACGACGGTGGCGACAGTGGTGGCCGTCTCGTTCTCGACGTAGAGCACCTTGGTGGAGTGGACGTCGGTGATGGTCAGGGCGTTGGGCCGCGGCGGGCGGACGCCCGGCTGGTAGTGCGCGGCGGGCGACTCGGCGGCGGCGGGGGTGCCGGCGGCGGCGGTCGCGGCGCCCAGGGCGTGCTGGACCGCGCGGGTGAGGGCGACCATGTCGTTGTAGGCGCGGGTGACAACCGTCTCGCCGCCGGCGGCCAGGTAGGGCTCGAGCGCGGCGGCCTGCTTGCCCACGGCGTCGGCCAGCGGCTTGCCCACGGCGTCGGGCTTGCGGCGCAGGTCGGCCAGCGCCTGGCGGTACTCACTCAACCGTCTGGCGAAGGCGGCGTCGGCTTGCACGGCGGGCACGCCCAGGTCCTCCACCAGCTCGCCGGTGCCGTAGAGGGCGATCCGTTCGCGCACCATCGCCACCTCGGCGAGGTCGGCCGGGCGCAGCTCCACGTCGTCCACGAGCAGCCCGCCGGAGGCCCCGATGGCCGGGTTGACGGTGTGCACCCCGGCGTCGCTGTTGGCGAAGATCCCGGCGTACTCGCGCCAGGTGTCGGTGTCCACGTCGCGCTCGATCAGGGTGCGGCCCGTGAGGAACGCGGTGGCGCTGTAGGTGTAGACGCCGTACCACAGCTTGCCGTGACCCTTGACGTGGAGGGTGGCGACGTACGGCCGGCCCGGCTCGACCTGGCCGAAGTAGGAGGCGATGTGGGCCAGGCCGTCGAGCTTCACGCAGGCGGTGCCGGTGGGCCCGCCATCGCGCAGGTACTCGAGCGTGCCACCTTTGGTGTTGGGGTTCGGCCCCCAGCTACTGGGCCAGGTGAGGTCGGCGGGCAGCGTCCAGCCGGCCTTCTGCGCCTCCACCACGCCGGGCTCGTCGGGCTTGTGGAGCAGCGGCGAATCGAACGAGCCGTTGCGCATGCTGCCGTAGGTGACCTGGGCGGGGGCGGCGCCCTGGAGCACCAGCGCTACCAGGAGCCACGCCATGCCGCCGGTCGGCGCCGCGATCCGGCGTAGGGGCGGGGCTTGCCCCGCCCGTCCGGGGTCTGGCCCCGGGCGCCGAAGGAACCGACCGGAGGGCGCGGTGAACCGCGCCCCTACGGCCGACCTGACGGGCCTGTCGCGCGGTGGTTCGGTCATCGCGCACCTCCCTCGCCCAGCCACCCGACCACATTCCGCACCAGCCGCGGCCAGCCGTCCCATACCCACCAGGCCACCTCGCCCGCGGCCGGCTCGCCGGTGGGGCTGAGGGTGAGCACCGCGACCCGGCCCTTGCCGTACCGTCCCAGCACCAGCGCCGGCCGGCCGCCCGCCTCCAGCACCACCTCCGCCTCGGGCTTCGGCGTCACCGCGTGCTGCCAGTAGACCCGCGGCGCCGCGCCGAACCCTACGCCTTCGGTCAGCGCGTGCCCGCCGGCCGCCGGCGCGAGCGGCCACGACTGTCCCGCGCCCGACCACTTCAGGTCGAACGGCCCCGCCAGCTTGACGGGCAGCAGGTCCACCAGGCGCGTGTCTTCGTACTCGCCGTTGCCCAGCGCGTAGGGTCCGCCGGCGACCAGCAGGCTGCCACCCTGCTCCACCCAGTCGCAGAGCATCTCCAGCCCGATGTCGCCCAGCGACTTCTGGTTCACGTCGCTCAGGACCACGACGTGGTAGCCGAACAGCTCCTCGTAGGAGCCGGGGAAGCCCTCGGCGGCGTTCGGCGGCGCATTGGCCCAGGTGAACTCCGGCGCGGCGCGGCCGGCGGGCTGCCACCCCTCCAGGGCGTCATCGAGCCGCAGCATCTGCGTGTAGAGCCCGAACACCACCAGGCAGCGGAGCCGGTCGGCCGCCGGCCGCGGCAGCGTGGCGAAGTCGGGCTTGTCGAGCGGCTTGCCCTGCCGCGGCGGGTTGCGGTAGTAGGTGGCGCCCTTGGCCCCGGCGAGCGCACCGCCCTGCGTCGCGAAGTAGTTGTACCGCCGCTCGTGGGCGTCCCGGTCGCCGGCGTAGTAGACCTCGTAGCGCTCCTCGCCGGCCGGGCTGACCGCGCGGACCGCGATCACCACGCCGTCCTTCAGCGCCTTCGGCGTGAACCCGAACTCCGAGCGCACCGTCCCGGACCCGACGTGGGGCAGCGCCACGCGCTTGGTGAGGAGCACGGCCTTGCTCCGCCAGCCGGTGACCGTGAAGTCGAGCGTGACGTGGTCCAGCTCGCGGCTCACCGCGGCGACCAGGCTGGTCACCTTCACCGCGGTGCCGCTCTCCCGCGGTCGCAGGTCGCACACCAGGTTCGCCGAGCCGTGGACCACGTCGGCCAGCCCGCGCAGCGGCTTGACCACGTAGCGCGTCTGGAACCGGTGCCCCGGCGCCACCGGGACGCTCTGGAAGAACCACTCGGCGGTGCTGCCGCAGGTGTAGATCTTCTCCACGTAGTTGTAGTCGAAAGCGAACAGCAGGCCGCGCCGGGTCTGGCGGTGGAGCACGGCCATCCAGCCGGCGGTGGGGTCGGCGACCCAGTCGGGGCCGATGCTCCGGTCGGTGTCGTCCTTGCCCTGCACGTTGACCAGCACACCGCGGCTGGACGGCAGGTACCAGTTGTTGAGGAACCGCCTGCCGCCCATCGTCGCCACCTGCTGGGTGTAGATCGCGACCCCGCGCGACTCGGCGGTGGAGTTCTCCACCTCCTGCTCCACCTCGATCAGGTCCTGATCGGCCCGGATCCAGATGGTCTTGCGAACGATCAGGCCGATCAGGTCGGGCGAGGTGGGGATGGCGAGCGACGAGGCCGCATCCTGCGCGCCCTTGCCGCCGCCCATCGCCGGCACGGTGACCCACAGCCGCACGCCGAGGCGCGCGTCGCCGTCGCGCACGAGCTCGTGTTGGTAAGGGAGGTGCATCAAGCCGCTCGGCCAGGGGTACTTGGCCCAGTGGTCGAGGAACAAGCCGGACACCGGGTCTGCCGGGATGATCTGCTCGCCGTTGTCGAGGAACCGGAACCCGCTGCACCGCCCGCCGCGCGCCGGCTCGAAGGTCAGCTCGAAGAAGCGGTTGGCGACCACCACGCGCGTCACGCCGCCGTCGGTGGTCACGCGCGACGACAGCGGGGCGGCGTGCAGGGCCGGGGCGAGCAGGAGCGCCCGGAGCCAGGCAGTGGGTGAGGTCCTCATGGGTCCATCCGTCTGGGCGAGGTGAGGCCCGGTCGTTGCGCGCAGC
>JACPDV010000150.1 GCA_016183835.1 Armatimonadota bacterium | reverse complement strand
TCAGCACCCGCGCGCCCTTCTCCTCCGCATCCGCGATGTGACGGTCGTTCTTCGCCGCCGTGGGCTCGTTGTTGAGCGGACCCATCGTGGTCGTCAGCTCCAGGGGATCGCCCAGGTGCTGCGCGCGCGCACTGTCGCAGAGCCGCTCCACCACCTGATCGTGAACCCGCTCGGTGACCAGGATCCGCTCCGTGGCGCAGCAGACCTGGCCGGCATTCAGCCAGCAGGCGAAGCCCGCCGCCGCGGCGGAGGCGTCCAGGTCCGCGTCGTCCAGGATGATGGTCGGCCCGTTGCCGCCCAGCTCGAGCATGACCGGCTTGCCCGCGGCGCGGCGCATGATCTGCTCGCCCGTGGCCGGGCTGCCGGTGAAACCCACCGCATCGGTGCCCGGATTGGAGACGATCTCGTCGCCCACCACGGGGCCGGGGCCGGTGACGCAGTTGATCACGCCGGGCGGCAGGTCGGCCTCGGCCAGGACCCGCATGAACTCCAGGGCGCAGGCGGAGGTGGTGGGCGCCGGCACCCAGACCACGGCGTTCCCCGCCGCCACGGCCGGGGCGAGGTACTCCACCGGGATGTTGAGCGGGAAGTTCCACGGCGTCACGATCGCGTACACCCCGCGGGGCTGGCGGATGCTGAAGACCCGCTTGGTGGGCGCCTCCACGGGGATCACCGAGGATTCGAGCCATTTGATCTGCTCGGCGGCGTTGCGGAAGCCCTCGGCCGCTTTGTGTACCTCGTAGAGCGCCTCGGTGTGATAGGGCTTGCCCTGGTCGCGGCTGAGGATCAGGGCCAGCTCCTCGTGGTGCGCCTCCACGGCGTCGGCGAGGCGGACGCAGAGGCGCGAGCGGTCCCAGACGCTCATCTTGCCGATCACCGCCTTGGCGCGGTTGGCCGCCGCGATGGCGCGCTGGGCGTCGTCGCGGGTGCCTTCCGGGATCTGGGCGATGACTTCGCCGGTGGCGGGGTTCTCGGCCGGGAAGGTGGCGCCGGAGAGGCTGGGGGTCCACTCGCCGTCGATGAACATGGCCGGGTCGGACATGACAGTGCTCCTACGGCTGCGTAACGGCGATCTTGCGCGCGCGAAGGCGGGGTCCTCCCGGTAATGGAGGCGGTGGTCCGATGGAACCAACCGGTCGGGAAAGCTGTTTGGCAACGTGTAAGCCGCCGCCGGCGAAGCGCCACGGGGCTGGGACCGCGACGACCTGAGCCGGGACGGGAGCTTGAGGAGGAAGTGGCTGTGAAGAGCACATGGGCCCGGTCTCGATGGCTGGTGGTGCCTGTTCTGCTGTTGGTGATCGGCGGCTGCGCCGCCTGGCGCAAGGCGCCGGGCGTGCGCGCGGAGACGACCGCCACGCCGGCGTCCGCCCTGCCTGCGCCGTCGCGGGCGGAGCTGAGCGGCCTGGAGAGCAACCTGACGGGGATCTACGCCGCCGTGAACCCGTCGGTGGTCAACGTGCAGGTGACCAAGAAGGAGACCGTGCAGGCTGGCATGATGCCGGGCCTCCCGGACATGTTCGGTTTCTTCGGTGGTCCGGACGGGCGCGACCCGCGCAACCCGCACCGCCGCACGCCCCAGGGCGATGAGCCGCAGGAGCGCTACGAGCACGCCGGCGGCTCGGGCTTCGTGTGGGACAACCGGGGTCACGTCGTGACCAACTTCCACGTGGTCAAGGGCGCCGACAAGATCACCGTGACGCTCAACGACGGCACCGTGGCGGGGGCCAAGCTGGTGGGCGCCGACCGGGACAGCGACCTGGCGGTGCTCGAGGTGAAGCTCCCGGCCGACCGCCTCAAGCCGGTGCAGGTGGCCGACAGCACCACGGTCAAGGTGGGCCAGCTCGCGGTGGCCATCGGCAACCCGTTCGGGCTGGAAGGCACCATGACGGTGGGCTTCGTCAGCGCCCTGGGGCGGCTTCTGCCCGTCGACGCGAGCGGGCCGGGCGAATCGTACACCATTCCGGACATCATCCAGACCGACGCGCCCATCAACCCGGGCAACAGCGGCGGTGTGCTGTGCAACAGCGGTGGCGAGGTGATCGGCGTGACGACGGCGATCATCTCCCCGGCGGGCGCCTCGGCGGGGATCGGGTTCGCCATCCCGTCGGCCATCGTCAACAAGGTGGTGTCGGCGCTGCTCAAGGACGGCAAGGTGGAGCATCCCTGGCTGGGCTTCAGCGGGACCACGCTGTCGCCCGACGTGGCCAAGGCGATGGGTCTGCCCGAGAGCCAGCGCGGCGCGCTGGTGGGCGAGGTGATGAGCGGCAGCCCGGCGGAGAAGGCCGGCGTCAAGGGCGGCAACCGCCAGGCCAAGATCGAGGACATGGACATCAAGGTCGGTGGCGACGTGGTGGTCAAGATGGACGACCAGGACGTCCGGCGCTTCGATGACATCGTGACCTTCCTGGCGCGCCGCACGGTGGTGGGGCAGGAGATCACCCTCGACGTGCTGCGCGACGGCAAGCCGGTCACGCTCAAGGTCAAGCTGGCGGCGCGCCCGGCCGAAGGCAAGGGCGGGCTGAAGGCGGCCAAGGGCGAGGGCGCCTGGCTCGGCATCGCGGGCGCGGACCTCAGCGCCGAGGTGGCGCGGGCGATGAAGCTGAAGCCCGACCAGGCGGGCGTGCTGGTCAAGGAAGTGCAGCCCGGCAGCCCGGCCGCCAAGGCGGGGCTCCGCGGCTCCACCGGTGAAGCCAACGTGGAGGGTGAGCAGACCGCGGTCGGCGGCGACGTGATCACCGCCATCGACGGCCAGCAGGTGACCTCCATGGACGACCTGCAGGAGGCCCTCACCCAGGCCGCGCCCGGCGCGAAGGTGAAGCTGAGCATCCTGCGCGGCAGCAAGCCGATGGACGTCGAGGTCACCCTCGGCACGTTGGTCCGGTAGACCTGGCGCTGTCCTGAAACTGAGAGCCCGTCCCTTTGTCGAGGGGCGGGCTCTCGGTTTGGAGGAGACCCGCGTTCCGGGGCCAACCTCGCGGGTATGCGACCCGAAATGCGGATCCTGCGGCAACACCTCTCGGAGAACGGGCTGAAGCTCACGCGCCAGCGGCTGTCCATCGCCGAGCAGTTCCTGGACTGCGAGGGCCACCTGAGCGCCGAGGAGCTGTATCACCAGCTCTCCGACGGTTCGCAGCGGGTCGGGCTGGCGACGGTCTACCGCACGCTCAAGATGCTCGTCGATGCCGGGCTGGCCCAGGTGCGGCACTTCCCCGACGGCACCGCGCGCTACGAAAACGTCTATGGCGAGCCGGCCCACGACCACCTGATCTGCGTGGAGTGCGGGCGCATCATCGAGGTCGAGAACCCGCTCCTGCAGGAGCTCTATCAGCGCTCCTTCGACCTCTACGGGTTCGTTGCCTCGGGCCACCGCCTGGTCATCACCGGCGTCTGCGGGCCGTGCCAGAATAGCCGTTAGCCGCCGGCCGTCCGTTTACGCCTGGCGCTCCGCGTGGAACAATGATCGTGCACCGCGGCGTTGAGCTTCCAGCGAGGACACCGTGAACGACGCCAACCTGAACCGCAAACACGACGACGTCCGCCGCCGGCTGAGTGAGCTCGACAGCGTGCTGGTGGCCTTCTCGGGCGGAGTGGACAGCACGCTGCTCGCCGCCGTGGCCTTTGAGGTGCTCGGCGAGCGGGCGGTGGCGGTCACCGCCGATTCGCCCAGCATCCCGCGCCGCGAGCTGCGCGAGGCGGTCGAGCTGGCCGAGCGGATCGGTATACCGCACCGCGTGGTCGACACCCACGAGATGGACAACCCCGACTACCGCGCCAACGCCAGCAACCGCTGCTACTTCTGCAAATCCGAGTTGTTCGCCGTGCTCGGCCGGCTGGCCGGGGAGTGGGGCTTCCGCCATATCGTCTACGGCGCCATCCTTGACGACCTGGGTGAGCACCGGCCGGGCATGCGCGCGGCGCGGGAGTTCGAGGTCCATTACCCGCTCGCCGAGGCCGAGCTGAGCAAGGACGAGGTGCGCGAACTGTCCGAGCACTACGGGCTGCCGACCGCCGCCAAGCCGAGCTTCGCCTGTCTCGCCTCGCGCATCCCCTACGGCCAGGAAGTGACGCCCGAGAAGCTGGACCAAGTGGAGCGGGCCGAAGACCTGCTCGCCGAAGCGGGGTTCCGCCAGTTCCGGGTGCGGCATCACGGCGAGGTGGCGCGGATCGAGGTGCCGGCCGAGGACCTGCCCCGGATGCTCTCCGCCGAGCTGCGCGAGCGACTGACAGCGGGGATCAAGGCGCTCGGCTTCCTCTACGTCACCGTGGATCTGCAGGGCTTCCGCAGCGGGAGCATGAACGAGGGGCTGGCGCAGATCGACGTGCCGCTGTCCGCGCTCGGGTGAGCCGTGAGCGGTGAACCGTGAACCGTGAACGGTGAGCGGTGAGCGGTGAGCGGTGAGCGGGGACCCGAGAGCGATCCCCTTGCCCTCCGTCCCCCCATCGGCTATCCTCGCCGGGGCCGTGGCGGTGCCCCCTTCTGAACCGTTCACCGTTCACCGTTCACCGCCCACGGACGAGGGAGAGGCAGCATGCACGTTGGCGTCGGCGTTGTCGACATCACCCCGCCGGTCGGCACCTGGATGTCAGGGTACGGCGGGCGCGGTGCGTCCGAGAGTCTGCACGACCCGCTCGAGCTGCGTGCGCTGGCCTGGACCGACGGCGGCACCACGCTGCTGATCGTCGGCGCGGATGTGCTCGGGTTCGATCAGGAGTTCGTCGCCGAGGCGCGCGCGGCGCTCGCGGCAGAGCACGGCATCGCGCCCGACGCGGTGCTGCTCAACGGCTCCCACACCCACTGCGGCCCGGCCATCATCAACCACCTGGTGATCGAGGCGCCGCACATCGACGCGCAGTATCGGCAGAGCGTGCTCGACGCCGTGCTGGCCGCCGCGAGCGAGGCGCTGGAGCGGCTCGAGCCGGTCAGCGTGAAGCATGGCTGGGGCCGCTGCCGGGTGGGGATCAACCGCCGTGGACCCGAGCCGCCGTACCCGATGGTGCCCAATCCGCGGGGCTTCTACGACGACACGGTGGGGGTGCTGGCGTTCCTCCGGCCCGATGGCTCCGCCGCGGCCGTGGTGTTCAACGCCGCGTGCCACGTCACCACGCTCGGCGCGGCGACGTGCTTCTCCGCCGACTGGCCGGGTGCTGCGCGGCGGTGCCTCGACGAGGCCCTGGGCCACGACTGCCGGAGCATCTACCTCCAAGGCGCCTGCGGCAACATCCGGCCGCGCACGTTCGACCTGTCCGCGCCGACGCGGTTCCGGCAGGGCACGGTGGCCGAGTTCACGCGCATGGGCCTGGCCTGTGCGCACGAGGTGATCAACATCCTGGAGGATCGCCTGGAGCCGGCCGACGGGGCGTTGAGCGCGCGGCGGGCGGAGTGCTCGCTGCCGCTCGAGCAGCAGCCCAGCGCCGACGAGCTGCGGCAGTGGGCGGCGTCCGACGACGCCTGGATGAAGGCCTGGGCGACCTGGTTGCTGGAGCGCTGGCCCGACGGTGAGCTGCCCGGGAGCCTGCCCTACGAGGCCCAGTTGTTGAGCGTGGGCGAGGATGTGTCGATCCTGGCGCTGCCCGGGGAGGTGGTCTCGGAGCTGGGCTTCGCGGCGCGCAAGAGTGTGCCGCGGCCGGCGCTGTTCTGCGGTTACTCGAACGGGCTGCCGACCTACATCCCGGATGCCCGGATCCGCCGCCAGGGCGGCTACGAGGCCGGGCTCCGGGCGAACGAGTTCTTCGGCGTGGCGGGCTGGCTGGCGGAGGAGTCCGAGCTGGTCATTCTGGCGACGGTGGAGCGGCTGTGCGGCGGCTGACGGCAGGGGGCCGATTGTGTTAGACTGAGCGCCTGGGGGCCCTGTGAGGGTACGGAGGCCGGACGTCATGCGATTCCTGACCCCGGAAGAGATCACTGCGCGGCAGCGCCGGTCGGCGCAGGTGCGGGAAGCGGTGCAGGAGCGGGCGGAGCAAGCCGAGAGCAACGGCGAAGAGGCGATCGAGATCGCCAACCAGCTCATCCGCCCGCCCGAGCCGAAAACGCTCGAGGATGCCGGCATCAGTCCGCGCGTGCTGGAGGGCCTGATCCTCCGGGTCATCAAGCAGCGGGGTCAGATGACCTTCCAGATGGTGGCCGACGCGATCCACGTTAACCTGGGTGTGGTGGAGGACGTGCTCCGCGAGCTGCGCGACCGCAAGCTGATCGCCGATCTCAAGCCGCTGCATTTCGACCTGACCCACGAGGGTCGCAACATCTGCTACGACCTCGAGCGCGAGGATGCCTACGTGGGGCCGGCGCCCGTGCCGTTCGCGGAATACTGCCAACTGGTGATCGAGCAGTCGAAGCGCTCGCACCGGGTCACCGTGGACGATGTGTTGGCCGCGTTCGAGGGCTACGCACTGCGCGACGAGCTGCTCCTCACCCTCAAGGAGGGCTACAACTCGCAGAAGAGCCTCTTCTTCTACGGCCCGCCGGGGAACGGCAAGACCCTCGTCACCGGCGGCCTTCACCGGCTGATGGACCGCGAGCCGGTGGTCCTTCCCTACGCCTTCGAGTTCAACGGCCGCGTGGTGCGCTACTACGACCCGGCCTACCACCACGTCTGGGAGGAGGAGACCGAGAAGGAGCTTCAGGAGGCCACGCCGCCGGAGAAGCCGGATCCCTACCAGCGGGTGGT
>JACPDV010000079.1 GCA_016183835.1 Armatimonadota bacterium | reverse complement strand
CGGCACCGCCCGCGCCGGTGGGCGAAGCGCCCGCGGAGCCGCAGGGCCCGCCCAGCTTCGAGGAGCCGCCGCAGCCGGCCGACGGCAAGCTGGAGCTCGCCGCCACCATCGTCAGCGGGCAGCCCACCGCCGTGGTGCGGGTGGCCGGCAAGTACACCCGCGTGGCGGTCGGCGAGCGCCTGGAGGGCTACGAGGTCTCGGCGGTCCGCGCCGGCCGGGTCTACCTCAAGCGCGACGGGGCCACTTACCAGTTGCGCCTCGCCGCGCCGAAACCACCCCCGCGTCGCGGTGCGCCGGCCCCGGTCGAGACGCCGCGGCCTGACGCCCGCCCGGCCGAAGCCAACCCCGTGCCCGGACCCACTCCGGGCGCCGCGCCGTTCGGCCCGATGACCCGCCCGCGCCTTGGTCCGCGCGGGTTCCGCCGGCCCGCTTCGCCCGAAAGTCAGGACCCATCATGAGTGTGCTCGCCCGGTGGGCTTGCCTCCTGGCGGCCCTCCTCGCCCTCTGGCCCGCGGTCGCGGCCGCCGCCGACAGCAAGGACGCCGGCACCACGGCCACCGTCGCCAGCTACGCCGTGGAGCGCGACGCGAAGGCGCGCCTGGTCCGCATCACCCTCGTGCTCAGCGAGCCCCGGACTAGCCTCAAGCAACGCTTCATCGGCCAGGGCGCTTTCGAAGTGGTGATCCCCAACGCCGAGCCCGCGGCCAAGCTCCCGCGTACGGTGAACGTGTCCAAGGAGGCCGTGTCCGAGCTGGAGCTGACCAGGCCGGACAAGTCCACCGACCTGGTGGTGAGCCTCAAGCTCAGTCAGCCGGTCAGGTGCCGGGCGTACGGTGTGGACAAGAAGGTGGTGATCGAGGCAGCCTTCCCCGGCGAGGAGCCCAAGCCCCCGGTCCTGCCGCCGGTGGCGGCGCCGGGCGAACAGAAGATCACCGCCGAGTTCGTGGACACCGACATCCGCGTGATCATCGCCGCCTTGGCGGCGCAGAGCGGCTCGAACCTGGTCGTCATGCCAACCTTGGAGGGCACCTACAGCCTGTCGCTCCGCGGGGTGACGCTCAACCAGGCGCTGGACGCGCTGTGGGAGGCCTGGGGGCTGCTGACCCGTGAGCTGCCGGGGCCAATCGTGCTGGTCGGCAGCACTGAGCAGCTCGGCGCCACGGCGGTGGACGAGTCCTTCCCGGTGCCGCCCGGGTGGACCGCGGCCGATGCCTGGGCGGTGCTCGACCGGCAGTTCGGCCTGCTCCACCTGACGGTGCCGTTGGCGGACATCCCGGCGGCGGGGCCGCTGACCGTCCACGGGCCGCTCCGCGAGATCGCCGCCGCCCGCCGCCGCATGCGCACGCTTCCCGCCGGCGGGCCGGCCAAGCTCGCCGCGCCGGTCGAGGTGGAGGAGCCGCTCTACGTGCCGCTCCTGCCGGGCGAGCGGATCAAGGAGCTGGCGAGCAAGCAGGGCGTCGCCTGCGACGTGCTCTCGACCACCGCGGACGGCACGCTGGTGTGGCTCCGCGGGCCGGAGGGCAAGCTGGCGGCGCTCCGGGCCGTGGCCGACAAACTGAAGGAACAGCTCACCAGCCGGCCCGCCGGACCGGCTCGGCCGCAGTGGCGCGGGCCGCAACCGCAGGGGCAGACCGGCGACGGTTCGTGATTCGCTCCTTGACGGCACAGGATTTGCACCCCAGCCTGTCCAACCACGCACCGACGGGGCGGTTGGCGGTGGAGGAGCCGCGTTGTCCGTCGAGCCCGACGATCCGTTGGCGCCGCTGTTGGCCGAGTATGCGCGCACGCGCGACAACGCCACCCGCGATGAGATCGTGCTGGCCTGCATGGACCTGGTCGAGCATGTCGCCCACCGCTATCGCTTCGCCGGCGAGCCGGTCGAGGACATCACGCAGGAGGGCTACATCGGCCTGATCAACGCCGTGGAGCTGTTCGACCTCCACCGCGGGGTGAAGTTCACCACCTACGCCGCCCACGCCGTGCAGGGCGCGATCCAGCACTACCTCCGCGACAAGGGCAAGCTGATCCGCGAGCCCGGCTGGCTGCACGACCTCAACCAGAAGATCAACAAGGCCGTCGCCGCGCTCCACCAGCGGCTCGGCCGTGAGCCCACGGTGCCCGAGATCGCCGCCGAACTGAACCTGCCGGCGCAGCAGATCGCCGAAGCCGTGCGCTCGCGCGACGTGTTCCGCGTCAGCTCGCTCGAGCAGCCGATGGGCGAAGACGGCGACCCGGGTCCGCACCTGGCCGAGCGCGAGGCGCCCCTCAGCCCGCTCGGCGGGCAGGAGGAGTTCCCCATCGACGACCGGCTCGCCCTCGAAGACGCGCTCACCACGCTCCGCGAGGTGGAGCGCCAGGTGGTCCACGACTTCTTCTTCCTCGGTCTCTCCAAGACCGAGATCGCGCGGAAGATGAGCTACAGCATCAGCCACGTCTCCCACATCCTCCGCCGTGCCCTGAAGGAGCTGAAGAACCACCTCCTCACCGAAGAGCGCGAGGTCATGCGGCGGCAGCTCTGGAGCATCGAAGGGCAGCTCGAGCACTACGCGCGGCGGGTGCGGGAGGAGACCATCACCGACGACCCGGGCCGCCTACGGCGACTTCGACGCCGACCTGGCGCTCTGCGGCGTGGCCAGCGTGCTGGTCGAGTGCGCGCGCCGCATCGACTGCCTCGGGCGCTACGACGAGCGGCGGTTCATCCTGCTCCTGCCGCAGACCGGTGAGCAGGCGGCGGTGCTCTGCGAGCGGGTCCGCAGCCGGCTGGACGAACGGCAGTTCCGCTGCGGCACCGAGCCGGCGGCGAGGCTCACCGTGCGCTGCGGGATCGCGGTGCACCCGGCCAGCGGCACCACGCCCGAACAGCTCGTGACCGCCTCCGAGGTGGCGCTCCGCGACGCCGTCGCCGGCGATCGGCCAGTGGTGGTGCACCTGCCGGAGACGGCGTGACGGCGGAAGGGGTGTAGGGCGTAGGGTGTAGGTGCGGAGCGGAGCGGAGCGCCGCCTTCCGACCCACACTCTTACACCCTTACACCCCTACACCCTCTCCGAGAGCAACGCATGCGTTCGTACAACGCAGGCCGGCAGCCCTGGATCGTCGGGGCCACGCGAGTGGTCCGGGCGATCGCGCTGCTGGCCGCGCTGGCCAGCGACTACGTATTCTCTACCCTCGACCACCGCCTGCTCGGCGCGATCACCGGGCTCGGCGTGGGCTACGTGGTGTTCACCGCCACGCTCGGCAGTTCGGCCCACGTGAAGCCGCTCTGGAACCGCGCCCGCTTGGCCTTCGACGCACTCCTCATCGCCTGCCTCGCCGCGCTCGACAGCGACGGCTGGTCCAGTCCGCTGCTGCTCCTCTTCGTCCTGCCGGTGTGTGAGGCCGGCTTCACCATGGCCGCCGAGGAGCTGCTCATCGCCACGCTGCTGGTGGTGGCCGGCTCGGGCGCGCTGGCGCTCCACAACGCGCTCGAGGTGGGCGCCGTGGACCGGCGCGCGGCGTGGGCCTTCTCGGGCCTGCTCATGCTGCTGGGCGTGGTGCTGCTCCAGCTCGTGCGGGAGATGCGCCACTGGCGCGGGCGCGACCGGCGGCTCCATCGGCTGGAGAGCCAGCACCAGGCCACCGCGCGGATCGGCGAGGCGATGCACCAGAAGGCCGGGCAGCCGGCGCTGGCGGAGCTGCTCCTCGCCGCGGCCATCGACCTGACCGGCTGCCACGCGGCCTCCCTGGCGCTTCTCGACCGCGAGGGCGAGAGCCTCGTGCCCGTCCCGGGCGGCACGCGCGGGCCCGATCCGCCGGCGCTCGCCACCACGCCGGCGGCCGAGCTGGCGGGGGCCGACCTGATCCGCCTGCGCGCCGCAGAGAACGGCTTCGGCACGATCCTCGACGTGCTCCTCAAGGGCGACGCGCAGCGCCTGGTGGGGCGATTGGCGCTGCACGACCCGCGACCGCCGGAGGGCATCGCCGCCGAGGAGCTGGAGGCGCTGGGGGGGCTGGCGTGGCAGGCGGGCGTGGCCTTCGAGCAGGCGCGGCTGCGGGAGGGGCTGGACGAGCGCGACGCCGCGCTGGTCAAGCGCGTGAGCGAGCTGTCGGCGCTGTTCGAGGTCAGCCGCGCGCTGGTGGCGCTCGACCGGCACGGCGTGCTCGACGAGATCCTCACCCGCGCGATGCAGATGGTGGACGCCGAGCGCGGCTCCCTGATGCTCCTCGAAGACGGCGCCGACACGCTGTCCATCGTGACCGCGAAGGGCCTGCCGCGGGAGATCGTCGAGGGCACGCGGGTGGCGCTGGGCGAAGGCTTCGCCGGGCAGGTGGCGGCCACGGGTCAGTCGCTGCGGCTGCTGGACACGCTCGAGGAGGGCGAGGCGCGGGCGGAGATCCGCGACGCGCTGTGCGTGCCGCTGAAGGTGCAGGGGCGGGTGATCGGCGTGCTAAACGTGAGCAACAAGACCGGGCCCGACGTGTTCACGCAGTACGACCTGGAGTTCCTCTCGGCGCTCGGCAACCAGGCGGCCATCGGCGTGCAGAATGCGCGGCTGCTGGAGGACCTGCAGGAGCTGTTCCTCTCGACCATCAGCAGCCTGGCCATCGCCGTGGACGCCAAGGACGCCTACACGGCGGGCCATTCGCACCGGGTGACGTTCTACGCGCTGGAGATCGCCCGCGAGCTGGGCATGCCGGCCGAGGAGGAGGACCTCCTGCGCGTGGCGGGTCTGATGCACGACATCGGCAAGATCGGGGTGCCGGAGAGCATCCTCCGCAAGCCGGGCCCGCTGGAGGGCGCGGAGCTGGACGTGATGCGCGAGCATCCGATGCGCGGGGCGCGGATCGTGGAGCCGATCCGGCAGCTCGGGCCGATCCTGTCGGGTGTGCGCTGGCACCACGAGTGGCACAACGGGAGCGGCTACCCCGACGGCCTGGTGGGCGACCAGATCCCGTTCTACGCGCGGGTCCTGGCAGTGGCGGACGCGTGGGACGCGATGACTTCGGACCGGCCGTATCGCAAGGCCTTGCCGGACGACGTGGCGCTGGCGCGGCTGCGCGACGGCGCGGGGACGCAGTGGAACCCGGCGGTGGTGGCGGCATTCGAGGCGGCGTACGATGGGAGGGTGCCCGGTAGCCCGGATCCGGACCCCTCTCCCCCCGGGAGAGGGTTGGGATGAGCGCAGAGCGAGGAGCCACACGATGCTGCGCGCCAACCAGCCAGAGGAAGGGCAGTGCGCCGTCACTGCGAGGAGGTCCGCCGACGAAGCAGGCTCGTTGCCCGGCCACGTGACGCCGGAAACCCCCCTCCCGCCTCCCCCCGCTGCGCAGGGGGAGGAGCATTCCAGATCGAGGCGGGAGGCCCGGCAAGGCCCTCACCCCGGCGCTCTCCGGCTGGGAGAGGCGGCGGGAGCTGGGCCTTGGACGCCGCCCGAGCCCAGGATGTCGGACGTGGAGGGAGGCGATGGACCTTCGGCTTGAGGGGCGCGAAGTGTACTGGGTCCGCCTCGACCCGCGCGGGGAGCTGCACCGAAGCAGGGGCGAGCGGTCGGGGTGGTGGCTCAGGAACTACGAGCACTGCGCGCCTCTGATCGCGTGGCTCATCTGGACCGCGACCATCCCATGGGCCATGGCTCACGGCATGCCGTCGGACCTGTGGGCCGGCCTGGTCGTGCCCCTGGTGCTTTTGGCAGGGGTCCCTTCGGTCGCGGCCTTGCAGACCGCCCTGTTGCTCGACCCGGATGGGATCACGGCGAAGGGCGTCTTCCGGCGTCGGCGGATCCGGTGGTCGGAGGTCGAAGGGCTGGAGGCGTCGGCCGGGACCTACCGTCTTCGGGGCGCGGGCGTGGACATCTGGCTGACTGCCGAGGTCGCGCGCCGCGTAAGGCAAGTTCTGGGCGAGGAGGACGGTCGGACCCCAACCCATGACCTTGGCGCTGCCGACATTGAGGCGCTCGTCGGCCTGCGTCCGGGAGAGTGCGTTACCGCGCCGGTGCGCTGTCCCTACCGCGTCATGCTCGTCGGTCTCGCGGGGCTCGCCTGCCTTGCGGTGTGCGCAGCCTCGGTCAGCGCTCGCTCGTTGGTCTGGACCCTGCCCGCCCTGGTGGTGTCGGTGCCGGCGGCGAGGTCGGCATCGCGTACAGGCCCGTGGTTCCGTGCAAACGGGCTGACCGTGGACGCGAACGGCTTAACGGTCGGCCAGAGCGGCGCCACCGCCCTGACGATTCCGTGGTCGAATGTGCTCGACGTATCGCGGCCCGTAAGCGAGCGAGACCAGGCGGAGATAGGGACGACCATCGGGCCAGTCGTTTTGCGCCTCACGACCGCCGCGGGACGACGCCTCTTCGACATCGTCGAGCGTGTGGTCGAAGCCCGCAAGGCCGGCGCGCGGCTCCCCGACACCACCCCGGTTCCCGCCGGCGCCATCTCGCGCATGACCGGCGAGAGCTCTGCCGACCGCGGAATCAGCGAGGCGGAAGTGATGAACGAGGAGTGATGAGTGATGAGTCCCGGAGGCGGATCTCTGGCGCCACCTTCTCCCGCTGGCCCTCCCCCTCCGCAATCCGGGACTCATCACTCATCACTCATCACTTCCCCCTCCGCCTCCCCGCCCGGCCAGCGCACCGACAGCACCGAGTCGGCCGTGACCTCCCGCCGCACATACCCCATCCCCACCAGCCCTCGGACGGGCGACGCCACTGCCGACGTGACGTGGCCCACCACCTTCTCGCCCACGACCAGCTCCGCATCGCGCGGCGGCAGCGCGCCCTGGAACACCAGCCGGCGGAGAGACCTGTTCGCGTGCCCGCGGTCGCGCATCCGCGCCACCACTTCCTGCCCGGGATAGCACCCCTTCGTGTGCGACAGAGCCTCCTCCAGCTCGGCCTCGGCGGGGAAGACATCCGGCGTCAGCTCGGCGCCCCAGCGCGGCCGGCCCGCCTCCACGCGCAGCACTTCCGAAGCCTGCCAGCCGAAGGGCTGCGCGCTAGCCGCCAGCGCGTCCCAGAGCTCCACCCCGCGCTCGGCCGGGGCGAACAGCTCGTAGCCCGGCTCGCCCAGCTCGTCCGTCCGCGCCACCCGCAGGGCGTCGGTGCCGGCCACGCCGTAGATCGGCAGCTCGGACGGGTCGAGGCTGGTGGCCTGCCGCACCCGGTCCGCCGCGTCCGGCCCGTGCACGCCGAGCTGGGCCGTCGCTGAACGCACATCCTCCACCGTCGCCTTGTCGCGGAACAGGATTTGCGAGCGCAGGTTGGCCGCCAGCCACTCGCCGTTGTCGAAGGACGTCTCCAGGAGCAACGCGTCGGGCAGGACGAAGACGCGCAGGTCGCACTGGATACGGCCTTTGATGGTCAGCAGGAGCGCCCGGCAGCCGGTGCCCGGCGTGAGGCGCAGGATGTCGTTGGTCACCTGCCGGTGGAGCCACGACAGCCGGTCCTCGCCGCGCACGAGCACCCGGCCGCGCTCGGAGTGGTCGATCAGCCCGGCCGCGGCGTGCACAGCGGCGATCTCGGCGAGCGGGTCGCCGAAATGCTCGGCGACCTCCCAACCGGCCAGGTTCAGTGTGGCGGCGGGATGGGTGTGGGGGAGCAACGGACTTGCTGGCATACCGCCATTATGGCGTAGGGGCGACGGGTGGGCGATGAGACGGTCTTACCGACGCGGGCGAGGAGACCTCGCCCCTACCGGGACCGTCGCCGCGCCACGATCGGTAGGGGCGGGGTCTCCCCGCCCGTCCACGTGGACCACCAGGTGAACACCGTCTCGAAGCGACCGCGGGCGGACTCACCCATCCGGCTCCAGCAGCCGGTGGGCGGTGAGGTAGTCGGTGACGAGCACGTTGATCAACCCGATCGTCACCGCGGCGTGGATGGCCTCGAAGCGGTCGGGATCGCCGCCGGCCACCGCCATGACGGTGCGGTCGGGCATCCGCGCCAGCTCGCGCAGCCGGGTGGGATCGAGCCCGAGCACGCTCACGCCGGGCGGGTCGAGCACGCCGCGGGCGGTGAAGTACCAGCCGCAGATCTCCCCCACGGCGCCCTCGCGCTCGGCCAGCGCGGCGATGGTCTCGCGGTCCACCATGCCCGACTGCAGGAGCGTCTGCTCGCGGAGCGACTGCTTCCCTTCGGCGTCGGTGAGGTAGGGGCAGGAGAGGCTGGTGAGCACCACCGTGGTGTCTTCGGACAGCTTGCGGAGCGGCTGAGCGACGAGCGGCAGGCTGCGGAGCAGGTCGGCCTGATCGCGCGGGACCACGGCGGGCGCGGGGATCCACTCGTAGTTGCCGGCGTAGAGACGGGCCAGCTCCTGGGCGAGCCGGTTGGCGTCGTAGGGATACTCCCGGCTGCGCAGGTAGCCGAGCATGGGGAGCACTTCGAGCTTGGGCAGCGGGCGCGAGGGGTGGATGCGGCGGATCACGGCGTCGATCATCTCGCCGCGGGCCACGGCCACCACGGGGTTCTCGCGCGCGCGGCGGCCGGTGAGGAGCTGGTCCACCCGGACGGCGGCGCGCTCGGCCAGCTCGGCCGCCACGGCGCGGCGGGCGGCGGTGTTGCCGGGGTCGAGCGCATCCGCGCGCGACGGCGTGAGGAGCGCCTCGCGGAGCTGCGGGTAGCGCTCGACCAGGGCCACCTCCAGGTCGTGGAGGAAGGCGTGGGAGCGGGGCGGGAGGACCCGGGTGTGGACGTAGCCCATGTCGCGCGCCAGGGCCAGGTAACGCGCGGCGGTGGGCCGCGAGACCCCCAGCGCCCGGGCCACGTCCTCCTGCTTCAGGTCCTCCTCGAAGTGCAGCTTGGCCGCCCGCAGGATGATGTCGTCATGGTCGGGCATGGCGGGCCTCCACCTCGATGGTTTCGCGAGTCTCGTGCCGACCCCTCTGTGAGGGCTGTGCGGACAGTGACGAGCGGGTGTCTGGAGATCGTATTCCGGCCCCCTCTCCCGCCGGGAGAGGGTTGGGGTGAGGGCGCCGGAGGAGTGAGCCAACTGCGCCGCACGCTGCCCTCACCCCAGCCCTCTCCCGGTGGGAGAGGGGGCCAGAGACGGTGATCAGGCGACCCTCCCTGCATCCATCAGCCGTCCGTTCGCCCGTGTATCTCCCGCCACAGCTCCGCGAACCGCCGCGCGGACGCGGGGCCGAAGCCGGCGTAGTGGTTGTTGAAGTAGACCCGGACCGGGACACGGGTCAGGACCGCCAGGAGCGCCTCGACCCAGCTCCGCATCTCGTCCTCGCGGTCCTCCACGATCTCGTTGAAGCGGGCCTCCTTGCGGCCGGCGGCGATCAGGCCGTCGATCTTCTCGTCGATTCGCCGCCGGTCGCCGAGGAAGCGGACGTAGGCGAACGGGCCGGTCACCGGGTCGAGTCCCTGGTGCTGCATCCGCGCCAGCGACGGCATGGTGTAGTAGGCCGTGAGCGCCAGCGGCACGCCGTGGTGGCGGAGCAGTGCCAGCAGGCCCGGTCGCAGCCAGGTGCTGTTGCGGATCTCGACCGCCCACGGGCCGCTCCCCGCCCAGCGCTCGAGCCACGCCTCGAGGGCCTTGCGGAAGCGGTCGCCGTGCTCGTACTCCGTAGCGTCCTTGCCCTTGGCCACGTAGGGGAACTGGAGCAGCAGGCCGGCCCGCTTCTCGCCCATCGCGGCGGTGACGTCGAGCAGCTCGGCGATCAGCGCGTCGGCGCCGGTCAGCCCGGCTTCGTGGGTGATCTCCTGCGGCGCCTTGAGGCAGAAGCGGAAGCTATCCGGCGTCCGCCGCGCCCAGGTCTCGCACTGCGAGCGGCTCGGCATACGATAGAACGTGGCGTCCACCTCAACCGTCGGGAACTGGGCGGCGTAGAAGCCCAGCCGCTCGCCCGGCGGCAGGCCGGTGGGGTAGAAGACGCCGTCCCAGTCGTCACTGGAGAAGCTGCTGGTGCCGACCAGCAGGTGCTCCGGCAGCTCCTCCTGCCACGGGCTGCGCATGGCGCCTCAGAACAGCCGGCCCTGCGCGGGGCCGGCGGGCTCGTCGTCGAACGGGTCGTCCGCGCCGTCGGCGAAGGGATCGTCCTGGGTCGGCACGTCGGGGATCGGCTCCGACCCGGTCTGCGTTGACGGCACGCCCCGGTTCGGCGGCGGCGTGGTCCGCTGGTCCAGGTAGTAGCGGAGCTTGGCGTCGAGGAAGTCGAGCGCGCTGAGCGCGCAGGCCTCGGCGGTCTGCGGCTCGAACAGCGCGTCCCACTCCTTCCGGCCGTGGTGCGCGGCGATGCAGTGGAGCAGGTTCTCCTCGTCCTGCGCGGTGATCTCCCAGCCCACGGCCCGCAGCTTGGCCAGCGCGGCGAGCACGCGGGCGATCCCGTAGCTGGTGTGCCCCACGTTGCGGTCGAGCGAGAGCTGCCGTGCGCCGGTGGCGTTCATCTCGTAGCAGTCGATCTTGCCCAGGTCGTGGGTCAGCACGGCGAGGCGGAGGAGATCCACGTCGAGGCCGGGGTAGAAGGGCGCCAAGACCTCCACGTCGGCGAGCATGGAGAGCACGTGCCAGGCCAGGCCGCCGCGCTCGCTGTGGTGCTTGCTCTGGGCGGCGGCCCAGACCCAGAACGGACCTTCGGGGTCGTAGGGGTCGTGGCCGAGGCTCTCGATGAAGATCTCCCAGAACACCGGCGGGAGCGCCCGCTGGGCCTGCTCGAGCTGCCGCATGAGCTGGTCGCGCCGCGCCGGGCCGATGTCGGACTGCAGCCGCTCGATCACGTCCGCCGGCGGGTTGGGGAGCAGTTGCAGCTCCTCCAGCTTGAGCTGCAGCGAGCCGCGGTACTCGTCCACGGAGCCCTTGACGAGCGCGGCGCAGCCGGGCTCGTCGGCGGTCACGGTGTGCTCCCAGCGGATCGCCGCCACGGTGCCGGTGCGGTCGCGGAGCACGTAGCGGGCGTAGGGCTTGCCGTCGCGCGTGGTATTGGCATTGGCTTCGGCGATCACCACCGGTACGTTGGTGATGCGCTCGCCGAGGCGCAGGTGGTCGATGGAGGGACCTAACTCGGGCATGCGAGCTCCTCGCCCCGGGTGACCCGCGAGGGCCGGCTAGACGATGGTCTCGCCGCGCTCTATTTTCTTCTTGGCGGACTTGATGTTCTGCACGATGCCGCGCTCGACGAGCTTGTTCATGACGAACGGCTTGAAGAGCTCGAGCGCCATCTCCTTCGGCAGGCCGCACTGGTGCAGCTTGAGGTACGGGCCGACCACGATGACCGAACGGCCGGAGTAGTCGACGCGCTTGCCGAGGAGG
>JACPDV010000157.1 GCA_016183835.1 Armatimonadota bacterium | reverse complement strand
CCGTTCCCCAACGCCGCCTGCCTGGTGCAGCACAAGCTCGGGCTCCCGCGGGCCGCGGCCTTCGACCTCGGCGCCGCGTGCAGCGGCTACATCTACGCCCTCGTCACCGGCTCCGCTCTGATCCAGGTCGGCCGCGCCGAGACGGTCCTGGTGGTCGGCGCCGACGCGCTGAGCAAGCTCCTCGACTGGACCGACCGCTCCACCTGCGTGCTCTTCGGCGACGGCGCGGGCGCCAGCGTCCTGCGGCGCGTGGAAGACGGCTACGGGCTGCTGGGTGCCTCGATGGGCTGCGACGGCCCGGGCGGCGATCTGCTCAAGGCCTGCCCGCTCCCGGCCAACGGCGACCACCGCTCGGTGATCCAGATGCAGTGGCGCGAGGTGTTCAAGTTCGCCGTGAGGATCCAGGCCCAGGCCTGTGAGGAGGCGCTCGCCGAGGCCCGCCTGGCGGCCGACGACATCGACTGGCTGGTGCCGCACCAGGCCAACACGCGCATCATCCAGGCCGCCGCCGGCTACGGCAACACCTCGGCCGCCAGCATCCCCATCGCGCTCGCCGAGACGCACCAGGCGGGGAAGTTCAAGCGGGGCGACCACATCCTGATGGTGGGCTTCGGC
Source organism: Armatimonadota bacterium (assembly GCA_016183835.1). GTDB lineage: Bacteria > Armatimonadota > UBA10988 > UBA10988 > UBA10988 > JACPDV01. Next base: position 8,112 of record JACPDV010000157.1, on the reverse strand, counting down.
GCCGGCCTGACCTGGGGCGCGGCCGTGGTCAGGTGGTACTAGGGTGCTGGCGCTCGTCTTCCCCGGTCAGGGCTCGCAGCATGTCGGCATGGGCACGACGGCGGCCGCGCACTCGCCCGCCGCGACGGCGGCGCTGCGCGAGGCGGACGAGGTGCTCGGCTTCGCCCTCACGCGGCTGATGGTCGACGGGCCGGAGGAGGAGCTGAAGGCCACCGAGGTCGCGCAGCCGGCCCTCCTGGCGGCGGGCTACGCCAACTGGCTGGCGGTCCGGGAGCTGCTCCCGGAGCCGGCGTTCGTGGCCGGCCACAGCCTGGGCGAGTACACGGCGCTGGTCATCGCGGGCGCGCTCGACTATCCTACCGCCCTGAGGCTGGTGCGCCGGCGGGGCGAGTTGATGCGCGACGCGGCGGCGGCGCGGCCGGGCGGCATGGCCGCGGTGATGGGGCTCGACGCCGCGGTGGTGGCCGAGCTGTGCGCGGCGGCCCCCGGCGTGGTGGCGCCGGCGAACTACAATGCCCCCGGACAGGTGGTGGTCTCCGGCGAGCCGGCGGCGCTGGCCGCGGCCGGCGAAGCGGCCAAGGCGGCCGGCGGCAAGGTGATCGAGCTGGCGGTGAGCGGGGCGTTCCACTCGCCGCTGATGCAGCCGGCGGCCGAGGCGCTGCGGGAGGAGTTGGCCGTGGCGGCGTTCAACCATGCCGCGGTGCCGGTCGTGCAGAACGTGACCGCGGCGGCGGAGATCGCGCCCGCGGCGCTGCGCGAGGGGCTGGCGCGGCAGGTGACCGGCAGCGTGCGCTGGACCGAAAGCGTGCTGGCCATGCGCGACGCCGGGGTGACCCGGATGGTCGAGGGCGGGCCGGGCAAGGTGCTGACGGGGCTCCTGCGGCGGATCGCGCCGGAGGTGAGGGGTTACGCGCTGGACGGCGCCGCGGCGCTGGAAGGCCTGGCCGAGTGGCTGGCGTCCACGGGGTGAACGGTGACTGACCTGACGGGCAAGGTGGCGGTGGTGACGGGCGCGGGCCGGAGCATCGGCCGCGCGATCGCCGAGCATCTGGCCGCCCTGGGCTGCCGGGTGGTGGTCAACAACCTCAACGCCGAGCGCAACGCCGAGGTGGTGGCGGCCATCGGGGCGGCCGGCGGCGAGGCGGTGGGCGTGATCGGCGACGTGACCGACCCGGCGGTGGCCGACGCCTGCGTGAAGGCGGCCACGGAGCAGTTCGGGCGGCTCGACATCGTGGTCAACAATGCCGGCGTGGCGCGCGACGGGCTGATCGCGCGGATGAGCGACGAGCAGTGGCACGCGGTGATCGAGACGAACCTGACCGGGGCGTTCAACCTGATCCGGGCGGCGACACGGGTGCTGATGCGGCAGCGCTCGGGCCGGATCATCAACATTTCGTCGGTGGTGGGCAAAGTGGGGAACGCGGGCCAGGCCAACTACGCGGCCTCGAAGGCGGGGCTGCTGGGGCTGACGAAGGCGGTGGCCCGTGAGCTGGGCTCGCGCGGGGTGACGGTGAACGCGGTGGCGCCGGGTTTCATCGACGAGGGCATGACCGAGGGACTGGAGCCCGAGCTGCGGGAAACGTTGCAGCAGCAGATCCCGTTGGGGCGATTGGGCACGGCCGCCGATGTGGCGGCCACCGTGGCGTTCCTGGCCAGCGATGCGGCCGGCTACGTGACGGGACAGACGTTGAGTGTCGACGGCGGCATGTCGATGCAGTGACAGAGGAGAGCGGCAGTGTCAGTATCGGTATTCGATCGCATCCGTGACATCATTGTGGACCAGCTCGACGTGGCGCCCGAGGAGGTCACTCCGACGGCGCGGTTCGTGGACGACCTGGGCGCGGACTCGCTCGACGTGGTCGAGCTGATCATGCGCATCGAGGAAGAGCTCGAGGTCGAGATCCCGGACAACGAAGCCGAAGGGCTGACCACCGTGAAGGACGCTGTGGCCTACGTGGAGGCGCACCAGAGCTGAACGGAGTTGTCTGGTAGGGCGAGCATGGCAGGACGACGCGTCGTCATCACCGGACTGGGCGCGGTGACCCCGGTGGGCAACACCGTGCCCGCGACCTGGGCGAGCTTCATCGCCGGCCGCGGCGGCGGGGGACGCATCTCGCGGTTCGACGCCGCCGGGTTTGCGTCGCAGATCGCGGCCGAGGTGCGCGGGTTCGACGCCGAGAAACGGCTCGATCCGCGCACGGCCCGGCGGAGTGACCCCTTCATCCAGTACGGCCTGGCCGCGGCGCGCGAAGCCGTGGAGCACGCTGGGCTGGTGGTGGACGAATCCAACCGCGACCGGGTCGGGGTGGTCTTCGGCTCGGGCATCGGCGGGCTCACCACCTGGGACGAAAACCACAAGGTGCTGGCCGAGCGCGGCCCGCGCCGGGTCAGCCCGCTCCTCATCCCGATGCTGATCGGCAACATGGCCGCCGGGATGGTGGGCATCGAGCTCGGCGCCCGGGGGCCGAACAAGGCGGTGCAGACCGCTTGCGCCACCAGCGCGCACAGCATCGGCGACGGGATGCGCCTAATCCAGTATGGCGAGGCCGACGTGGTGGTCGCCGGGGGCAGCGAGGCGGCCATCGTGCCGCTCACCGTGGCCGGGTTCGGCAACATGCGCGCCCTCTCGTGCCGCAACGACGATCCCGAGCACGCCAGCCGGCCGTTCGACCGCGAACGGGATGGGTTCGTGATCGGCGAAGGCGCCGGCGCCGTGGTGATCGAGGCGCTCGAGTTCGCCGAGGCACGCGGCGCGGAGCCGCTGGCCGAGCTGGTGGGCTACGGCACCAGCGGCGACGGCTACCACATCGCCGCGCCGCTCCCCGCGGGCGAGGGCGCCGCGGAGGCGATGCGCTCCGCCCTCGACGAAGCCGGCATCGCGCCGGACGACGTCGACTACATCAACGCCCACGCGCCCTCCACCCCGGCCGGCGACTTGGCCGAGATCAGGGCCATCCACCGCGCCTGGTCCCGCCTACCATCAACCACGAGGTGCCCGACCCCGAGTGCGACGTCGACTGCGTCCCCAACGTGGTCCGCGAAGTCCGGGTGGACGTGGCCATGTCCAACTCCTTCGGTTTCGGCGGGCACAACTGCACGCTGGTAGTCAAACGGCTGTAGCCGCGTCACCTTTGTGTCGTGTCGTGCGACAGAAGCCCAACCCATGAGCCAGCCCTATACCCCCGTTCCGCCTGACGGCGCCGAGCCGATCACCAAGACCGACGTACTCCACGTCCCCGACCACCCCATCATCCCCCACATCGTGGGCGATGGCACGGGGCCGGACATCTGGGCCGCCGCGCGGCGCGTGCTCGACGCCGCGGTGGAGCGGGCCTACGGCGGCGCCCGGCAGTTCGGCTGGATGGAGGTGCTCGCCGGCGAGAAGTCCTTCAACGAGCTCGGCACCTGGCTCCCCGACGAGACCGTGGCGGCGTTCGACCGGTACCTGGTGGGGATCAAGGGTCCGCTCACCACGCCCGTGGGCGGCGGCATCCGCTCGCTCAACGTGGCGCTGCGGCAGACCCTGGACCTGTTCGTCTGCCTCCGGCCGGTGCGCTGGTTCGCGGGCGTGCCGTCGCCGGTGAAGCACCCCGAGCTGGTGGACATGGTGATCTTCCGCGAGAACACGGAGGACATCTACGCCGGGATCGAGTATCCGCCCGGCTCGCCCGAGGCCCAGCGCGTGCTGGACTTCCTCCGCGAGACCGACCCCAAGGCGTTCGGCAAGATCCGGTTCGGCACCGCCGAGGCGTCGACGGAGTGGGCGCGGCACTACGTGCCCGACGCCGAGATGCCGGTGGAGGTGGGCGTCGGCTTCAAGCCGGTCAGTCACATGGGCTGCGGGCGGCTGATCCTGGCGGCCATCGACTACGCCATCAAGCACGGCCGGAAGAGCGTCACCCTGGTCCACAAGGGCAACATCATGAAGTTCACGGAGGGCGCCTTCCGTGATTGGGGCTACGCCGGGGCGAAGCACTTCTACGGCGCGGAGGAGATCGACGGCGGGCCGTGGTGCCGGATCCCCGAGGGCAAGCGCGGCGCCGGGCTCGTGATCAAGGACGCCATCGCCGACATCGCGCTGCAGCAGGTGCTCACCCGGCCGACCGAGTTCGACGTGCTCGCCACGCTCAACCTCAACGGCGACTACATCTCCGACGCGCTGGCCGCTCAGGTGGGCGGGATCGGCATCGCGCCGGGCGGCAACATCAACTACCTCACCGGGCACGCCATCTTCGAGGCCACCCACGGCACCGCGCCGAAGTACGCAGGGCAGGACAAGGTCAACCCGGGGAGCGTGATCCTCTCGGGCGAGATGATGCTCCGGTACCTGGGCTGGGACGAAGCCGCCGACCTGGTGATCCGCGGCCTGGAGCGGGCCATCGCCGCGAAGACCGTGACCTACGACTTCGAGCGGCAGATGGAGGGCGCCACGCTGCTCAAGTGCTCGGAGTTCGGCGACGCGGTGATCGCGAACATGGCGTAGCGGCCCTCGGATGTGGTACCCTTTGGGGTAGGAGAATTCCATGGCCGCGTCAACCCCCATCCGGGTAGATAACAGCCCTGGGCGCACCAGCCGGGTGGGTGGTCTGATCGCCCTGGTGATCGTGCTTTGGCTCGTCAAGGTCTTCGCCGCGTACGGGCGCGGCATCATGGCCGTCACCGACCAGAACCCCGACGGCGGCTCGGCCGGCGGCGGCATCATGCTCGCCGGCGGGTGGTTCTTCCTGCTCTTGGCCCTGGTCGCGGCGCTCTGGTTCCTCACCGGGCGCGATGTCACCACCATCTCAGCCCAGTCGCGCAAAGTCAGCCGCGGTCTGGGGCTGGTGGTGCCCCTGTTCTCGAAAGGGTGCGGCTTCGGCGACGTTTCGTCCGTTGCCGTGAGCGCCCACCGGACCGGGATGGACACGTCGACCTACGCGGTCCACGTGCGCTACGGCCCGCAGGGCAAGCGGCGGGCCTCCGCCCTGATCGGGCGCCCAGTGCAGGATCGCAGCTCCCAGGGCTGACCCCGCCCACGGGAATCGGCTTGGCACGGAATCCGTTGCTGCGGGTGGTGGACCACGCCGCTTGACGGGCGGCCTGCTTCGCCCGTACGCGGGTGTGGTACCATCCGCGGCGGAGGGCGTCATGGCCGGGCAGCGGATCCGCGTCGAGCACGCTCACCCCCTCGTCTACCGCGTGGTCGGCGCGGCGGCCGCGCCGTTGCTGGCGGCCCTGACCTACCATGCCTGGTGCGCCGCGAGCGCGTTCTTCCTGGCCTTCACCTACCGGCCGGCGGTCGCCGCCCGTCCCCCCACCGACTTGTTCTGCGCGTTCAACGGGCTGGCGATGGTGCTTCTCGTCGCCTTGCCCCTGGCCGCGATCACATGGTTGGCGGTCTGGTGGGCCCTCGGCCGCAGCGCCACCACCGTAGAGCCGGACGTCCGCTGGGTGGTGCGCTGGTGGGGGCTGCTGGTGCCGATGTACGCCCGCGCCTGCCGGTTCAAGGACGTTGACTTCGTCGAGGTGACCGCGCAGCGGGCCGGATGGGACAAGGCCGACTACGCCGTGGCGGTGCGTTACGGGCCTGAGCACAAGCTGCGGCTCGTCGTGGAGGACGAACTGCGCGACCGGACCGCCGCCCTCGACCTCGGCCGCGCCGTGGCTGCCGCCGTCGGCCGGCCGCTGCGCGACACCAGCGGCGGCCAGCTCTGATGTCCGGCCTCTTCGTCGCCCTCATCCTCCTCGCCGGCCCGCCGGACGACGACGCCGTGACCATCGACCCGCCCGACTGGAACACCGCCCGCGTCGTCCCGGCCGGCACCCGCAGTACCAAGCTGTTCGACGTGGTGAACCACGGCTCGGCGCCGGTGAAGGTGCTCCGCATCCAGGCCCAGCCCGGCTTGATGGCCAGCCTGGACCACTGGCAGATCCCCGCCGGTGGGAAGGTCCGTCTCACGCTCCAGCTCCAGCCGCCGCCCCCGCCGCCAGGACTCACCGCACCCTACCGCGGCGGCGTGGCGCTCGTGCTCTCCGCGGGCGACCCGGTCAGGTTGCCCGTCTCCTGCCTCGTAGGCCCGCCCGCGGAGAGGCCCAACCGCGAGCTGCTCCCGGCCGTCGCCCGCGCCGGGCGGTACGTCCCCCACCCCGGCGAGCACCCGGTCTACGCCCGGCTGTTCTACAACGGCTCGTGCCGCCTCTGCGCCAAGTTCGTGCGCGAGGTGATCGAGCCGGTGCGCCAGTGGTTTGCCGACGCGCCGGTGAACATCGTCCTCTGCGACACCACCGACCGCGCCACCGTGGACCTGCTGCGGCGGCTCAAGCGACAGTACGGCATCGCCGAGGTGTACGACAGCTACTACCTCTTCACCGGCGGTCGGGTGGCCCACGGCAAGGAGTCGGTGGCGCAGCACCTGGTGCCGTTCGTCACCGCCGAGCTGCGCAGCCCGACGCCGGAGCCGCGCGAGCCCACGGGTGCCGACACCGACCCGCTCCGCGGGCTGACCTGGCTGGGCGTGCTGCTGGCCGGTCTGGTGGACGGCGTCAACCCTTGCGCCCTGGCCACGGCGGTGTTCCTGGTCGCCCTGCTCACCCGGCTCGGCCACGACCGGCGCACACTGGCCGGCGCGGGGCTGGCGTTCACGGCCGGGGTGTACGCCACGTACTTCCTGCTCGGCCTGGGCGTGCTCCGCTCGCTGGCGTTCGTGGGCCGGAACGTCAAGCTCTACCAGGCGCTCGACCTGGCGGTGGCCGCGCTGGCGCTGGGCGTGGCGGCGCTGCAGGTGCGCGACGTGCTGCGCCTGCGGCGCGGCGCGCCGACCCGCGAGCTGACCATGCAGCTTCCCCCGCGGGCGAAGCAGCGGCTCCACGCCTGGATGCGCGAGCACCTGAGCCGGCCGGCGGCGGTGCTGGGCGCATTGACGGCGGGCTGCCTGGTGACGCTGGTGGAGGCGATCTGCACGAGCCAGATGCTGGTGCCCACGCTGGCGGCGGTGATGCGGGCACCGGCCGCTCGGGCACAGGCCACGGCGCTCCTCGGGCTCTACAACCTGGGGTTCGTCGCGCCGCTCCTGGCCGTGCTCCTGCTCGCCTGGCGCGGAGTCACGTCTGAACGGATGGCGGCTTGGGCGCGACGACACGTGGTTTCGGGGAAACTGGCGCTGGCGGTCCTGCTGGCCGCTCTGGGAGCGTGGCTGCTGGCAGCGCCGCGGTAGGCCGCTCGGCGAGCGGTTGGAAGAGCCACAGCACCTGCACCGCCACGGCGCCGCGGTAGGCCAGCCGGAGCCCGTCGGCGGACAGCGCCGCGGCGCGTGCATTGTCCACCAACAGCCGCGAGTTGAACTTGTCCTCCGGACAGCGGAGCGAGATCAGGCGGTGGTCTTTGTCGCGCTCCTTCTGCGTCTGGAGCAGGCGGCCGGGGCCGACGTATTGCAGGGTTTCGATGAAGTTGAGCCGCGGCCGCTCGGCGGCCTTGTCGGGCTGGTCGAGCGGGCAGGTCCACAGCCGCCAGGCGTCGCTGCTGCCCACGCCGTAGGCCAGCTCGCGGCCGTCGGGCGACCAGCACGGCGCCTGCGGCTGCAACACGGCGGCCAGCTCGTAGCTCTTCAGCTCCCGCCCGGCGGTGTCGGCCAGGCCGGCGGTCATCACCCGCGGGCCGTCGAACCAGGCCAGCCGGCTCCCGTCCGGCGCGAAGCTGATCGCTTGGCAGGGGGTCTCGGACACGGAGAGGCGGGCGCTGTCCGAGCCGTCGGGCCGCGCCCGCCACAGCTCGTGCGGATGCTCTCCGGAGGCCTTCGCCGCGAAGATCAGCCAACTCCCGTCCGGTGAGAGGGCCAGCAACCGCGGATTGGTGGCGCCGCCGAGGTTCGGCCGGGTCGCGGCCACCTTCTCGGCGTCGTCCCGTACCACCAGTGCCGCCGCGGCGGCGAAGGTCAGGGCATAGGCCGCGGTGGGCGCCGGGTACGCCTTCAGCTCTCGGTCGGCGGCGCTGAGCACGACGATCTGCGGCGGCTTCGACGGCTCCTGCGCGAGCCAGGCCAGGCGCTCGTTGTCGAGCCACACCGGCCCGTCGGGGACCACAGCCGGCCTGGCCGTCCGCTTGTCGGTGCCGGCGTCGGCGTACGAGCCGGCGGT
>JACPDV010000126.1 GCA_016183835.1 Armatimonadota bacterium | reverse complement strand
TCACCGTTTCATGCGGTTGGGTGAGGCGGAGCGCCATGAGAGACTCCTCGCCATGACTACCTTCGCGTCTTGGTCTCAGCCTTCCAGCCGCGGGAGCCGCACCGGGCTGGCCTGCGCCGCCGGCACGTCGGCGTTGGCGAGCAGCCAGCGCGAGGCGAAGCCCAGCTTCGGCCCGGCCAGGTACGACAGCTTGACCTCCACCGAGAGGCTGTTCGGCGTGCGGGTGATGCCGCGCCCGTGGAGGGCCGCGGCGGCCTCGTGCCAGGCGAACTCCACCTGCCGCAGGACCCGCTCGCCGAGCACCGCGCGCACGCGCACGTAACTCCCCGGCGTGAGGCTGACGGGGGCGGTGACCATCACCCAGCTCGTCTCGCCCGGCGGCGAGCCGGCGGCCAGCTCCTTGCTCCGCCCCGGGCCGGCGAGCACCGCGCCGGGGCTCCACGGCGTGTAGCTCAGCGCCTCCAGCCGAAGCGGCGCGGGCAGCCGGTCGAGCACCTGCACCTGTGAGTACTGCGCCGCGCCGCGCACCACGTGGAGCCGCCGCAGCCCCAGGTCGGGCGGCTCGGGCACCGGGCGGAGGCTGATCTCCGGCAATTCCATGGAGGGGCGCCAGCCGGGGAGCAGCGTGTTGCCGCCCACCGGCGCGACGAGCGTGTTGCCGCTCAGCCCGACCTTGCCGCGCAGCTCGGCCAGGCGATCGATCAGGATCCGCGGGTCGCGGTGGTCGGACATCTGCGCGATGAGGAACTTGTGCCGGTCCGCCGCGGCCTTCAGGTCCCACCCGCGCCACGGCCCCTGCCCGCGCTCGTCCGGCGGCAGGTGCTCGAGCGGCGCCCGGCTGGTGACCTCGGCCGGCGGCCCCTCGCCGCGGATCAGCTCCTCCTTGGCCCGCGACACGCAGCCGAGCAGCTCGCCCTTGCTCAGCGCCCGGCGCGCGCCCGTGAACTGGAGCCGCTCCACCTGGTTCATGTAGCTCATCCAGTTGGCGTACGACCAGGTGGTGGTGTCGGCGCCCTCCGGCGGCGGCTCCGCCGGGCGGATGGCCACCGGCCCGTGAGGCAGGTCCTGCGTGCCCTCGGCGTCCACCCACAGGTCCATCAGGTCCTCATACAGGTAGACGTCGATCTGGTCGCCGCCCCAGTCGAAGCCGAGCACCTCGACGCGGTCGAAGGTCAGCTCGCCGTCACGATCGCTGATCTGCAGGAACGTCACGTCGGTGGTGCCGGCGCCGGAGTCGAAGACTCCCATCCACTCGCCGGGCGGCACCGGGAGCGGCCCCTCCTCGCCGGTGCCGTTCGGGTCGCGGAGCTGCCGGATGACGTCGATGGCGGCGCACACCGGCTCCTTCTCGAAGACGAGCTGCTCGGGATCGAGGCCCAAGCGCCCGCACGCCACCACGACCGCCTGCCGCGTCAGCTTGGCCTGTTCGTCGTAGTCCTCCCGCCCATCCTTGACCGGCACGGAGATCACCAGCCGCGCCTCGCTGAGGTCCACCGGCGTCTTCTCGCGGATGGTCTCGAAGACGAACTGGAAGAAGTCCGCCACCGCTTTGAGCAGACTGGCGCGGTCCGGGTCGTCGTCCGGAGGCGGCAAGAGGAGGAACATCTTCATGCCGACATACAGCGTGCCGCGGTCATCCGGCAGCTTGAGCCGGCCGCCGCGCAGCCTGACCCCCACGTCGGAGCCGACCACCCCGGGGTCGCCGCGCAGGGCATGGTCGCCGAACAGCGTCGGGCTGCCGGGCCGCTGGAGCACCGCGCTGGGCACCCAGTCGGGCTCGGGCGGTCCGTCCGAGCGGGGCAGGCGGGGCCACTGCATGACCGTGGGCACCGGCGGGAACATCTCGTTGTCGACCCACGCCACGGCGGTCTTGGAGGTACCGAAGTCGATCCCGACGGTGTAGCGCTTCTCCTCGCGGCGGACCACCGCCGGCTCGATCACGTCCAGCTCCACGCGCACGTCCGGCGTGCCGGCGGCCTTCAGGGTCAACGCGCCCCGGGCGTGGTTCGGGTCGCGGAGCCATTGCACCGAGACGGTTTTGGTGCCGGGCTGTGGATGCCCGCCCGCGGTCAGCCCGGCCGTCACGCGCACCCTGCCGGAGGGCGTCCACCCCGGCGGGTCGTCGGCCATGAGCTGGAAGCCGTCGCTGCACTGCGCCTCGCAGAGCGCCGGCTGATCGCCCCAGTTGCGCACCTGAAACTCGAGCACCGGCCCGGGGTCGTCGGGCTCGGCGATGCCCTGGCCGAACAGCAGGCATTCGGCGTCGGTGTCCAGCGGGCCGACGCGGTGGCTGATCACCGGCAGCGACAGCGGCCACGCCTGCCAGCATTGCTCGAGGGCGACCCGCCGCGGCGCGCCGCCGCCGCCGGCCGGCCCGTCGGTGAGGGTCAGCACCCGGAGCTGCACCTGCCCGCCGCCCACCCCGGGGTCGGTGACGAACTCGAGCTCGCGCGGCGGCGCCCCGGCGGCGAGGCTGCCGTAGCAACTGGCCTCGAGCACCGGCCTCGCCCCCACCTCGGCCCACGCGGCGTAGTAGAGAGCGCCCGGCGCATATGGCCCGGTGTCGTTGGCGATGGT
>JACPDV010000116.1 GCA_016183835.1 Armatimonadota bacterium | reverse complement strand
CCCGGTCGCGGTAGTCGCGGTCGCGCGGCGCGCCGCCCTCGCCTTCTTCGTCGCTCCCCAGGTTGACCACGATCGGGATGTCCAGCCGTTCGAGATTGACCCGGCCCTGGGAGTCGATCTCGGTCACCCTCACGCGCATCGTGTCGCCGATCCCGCACACGTCCTCGACCCGCCCGATGCGCTCGGCGGCGAGCTTCGAGATGTGCACCAGGCCCTCTTTGCCGGGCAGGATCTCGAGCATCGCGCCGAAGCCGAAAATGCGGGTCACGGTGCCCTCGAACTCCTCGCCGATGGCGACCTCACGGGTCAGGTTGCGGACCCAGTCCGCCGCCGCGCGCCCGCCGTCGCGGTTCGGCGCGGCGATGAAGACCCGCCCGTCCTGCTCGATGTCCAGCCGCGCGCCGGTCTGCGCCTGGATCTCCTTGATCATCTTGCCGCCGGGGCCGATCACCGTGGCGATCTTGTCGATGGGGATGGTCACCACCTCGATCAGCGGCGCGTACTGGCTGATCTCGCCGCGCGGCTCGGCAATGGCCTCGGTCAGCTTGCCGCGGATGTGCGCCAGGGCCTCGTCGGCCTGCGCCAGGGCGGTCTCCATCACCTCGCGGGTGAGGCCCGAGCACTTGATGTCCATCTGCAGCGCGGTGATGCCCTCGTCGGTGGCGCAGACCTTGAAGTCCATGTCGCCGCAGTGGTCCTCGAGCCCGAGGATGTCGGTCAACACGATGAACCGGTCGCCCTCCTGGAGGAGCCCCATCGCCACGCCGCTCACCGGCCGGGTGATGGGCACGCCGGCGTCCATCAGCGAGAGGGTGCTGCCGCACACACTGGCCATCGACGAGGAGCCGTTGCTCTCGAGCACCTCGCTGACCACGCGCATGGTGTAGGGGAAGGTCTCTTCATCGGGGAGCACGGCCATCAGGGCGCGCTGGGCGAGCGCCCCGTGGCCCACCTCGCGGCGGCCCGGGTTGCCCATGCGGCCGGTCTCGCCCACGCTGTAGGGCGGGAAGTTGTACTGGTGGAAGTAGCGCTCCTGCCCCTGCTCGGTGAGCCAATCGATGGACTTGCGGTCGCCGAGGGTGCCGAGCGTGGTGATGCTGAGCACCTGCGTCTCGCCGCGGGTGAAGAGCCCGGAGCCGTGGACCCGCGGGATGGCGCCGATCTCGATGTCGATGGGCCGCACGGTGCGGGTGTCGCGCCCGTCGGCGCGGATGCCCTCGTCGAGGATCATGCGGCGCACCACCTCGGCCTCGATCTCGTGGAGGTAGTGCTGGATCTCCTTCTCGCGGCCGGCCAACTGGCCGTCCTCGAGCAGGGTCTGCATGATGGAGCGCTTGATCTGGTCGAGCGCGTCGTAGTGCCCGTGCTTGCCGGGCGCCCCGAGGGCGGCGCGCCAGGGGCCGGCCATCATGCGTAGCTCCTCCTGGAGCGCACACAGCTCACGGATGGCGGCGTGACCGAATTCGAGGGCGGTCAGCACATCGGCGCTGGGCAGCTCCTTGGCGCCGGCCTCGACCATCATGATGGCGTCGGCGGTGCCGGCCAGCATCAGGTCCAGCCGGGACTCGGCGAGCTGTTCGTAGGTCGGGTTGATCACCGGCTCGCCGTCGATCCAGCCCACGCGGGGGGAGCCGACGGGCCCGCCGAAGGGGATGTCGCTGACGTGCAGCGCAGCCGAAGCGGCGAGCCCGGCGAGGCAGTCTGGCGCCAACTCGCCGTCCACCGAGAGCGGCTGGATGACGAGCTGGATCTCGTTGCGCATGCCCTTGGGGAACAGCGGCCGGAGCGGCCGGTCGGTCATGCGCGCGGCGAGGACCGAGCGGTCGCCCGGTCGGCCTTCGCGGCGGAAGAAGGTGGCCGGGATCTTGCCGGCGGCATAGGTCTTGACCTCGAAGTCGATGGTCAAGGGAAAGAAATCGACCCCTTCGCGGATGTTGCCCATCGTGGCGCAGGCCAGGAGCGTGGTGTCGCCGTAGCGAATGAACACGCTGCCGTTGGCCTGGCGGGCAATCCGGCCGGTTTCGATGGTGAGCTCACGACCCCCGAGGGTCGTGCTGACGGTGGTGACTGACATCGCCCCATACTCTCACGATTGGCACGGGAACCCGAGCGCCGTCGGGCGATGACCGTCGAGGCTGAGATGCAACTGCGGCGATCGTGATGAGCGATCGGCCGGAAACCACCCGCGGCCTGAGGTCATGGGCCCGGCGGCTACCCGTTCCCGGGAAGCGCCGGCATCAGCCGCGAATGCCCAGCTCGCTCAGAAGGCGGCGGTGGGTCGCCGGTTCGGTTCTCGCCACGTACGCCAGCAGCCGCTTGCGCGAGGAGACCATCTTGTACAGGCCGCGCCGGGAGTGGAAGTCCTTGGGCAGGGCGATGAGATGCTCGGTGAGCTGCTTGATCCGCGTCGTCAACAGGGCGATCTGAACCTCCGGAGAACCGGTGTCGTGCTCATCACGCTGGAACCGCGAGATGATGGCCGTCTTTTCGGCCGAGTCCAGCATTCGTTGCGCTCCTATATTCCTTACTTACGCGATTGCATGGTACCACGCGGTCCCCGGGTTGTAAAGCAGCGCGCGGCCGGCGCCGGCTGTCGGCGGCAGCCCGATTCCACGCATGGGATCTCGCACCTCGAGCAGGCCCTGAGGGCCGTGGGCGGTCCGGCCAGGCGCGCGTGACCGCGCCGTCGATCCACTGTCGGCGGCCGCGCTCACCCCGGTGGGACGAAACCAGCCGGCCAGATCGTGTCGCGGTCGCACCTGGCGCCGCGCAAATTCGCGAGTGCCAGCCTGGCTTCACCGAAATGCGCTCTGCGCAGGTCCGCGCCGGCGAGGGTCGCGCGTTGGAGATGCGCGCCTCGAAGGTCGGCCAGCCACAGATCGGCGCCCGTCAGATCCGCGTTGCGCAGGTCGGCGCCGCAGAGATCGGCGCCGGAGAGATCGGCACCGTAGAGGTAGGCGCCACGCAGGCATGCGCCCGCGAGGGGCGCGCCGGCCAGATCGGCCCCGGCCAGCTCAGCGCCCTGGAGATACGCCTCACGCAGGCTGTCGGCATCCGCACGGAGCAGTATCGCGCCCGTAACGCGGTGTCGGACCTCGACCATCGGAGGGCCTCACATGCTCCCCCGTGGCGGTCTGGTTCGAAAGGATCCATCGGCATCAGCTTCAGGATCTTCAGTGACCTGATAGTCCACAATCATGAGCTCTCTGTCAAGCGCGACCACCGCGCGGCGACATGAGCACGATGAATGCAGGACAACCGTCGCCGGCTTTTTCGCGCCAACCGGGAACCGCCTCACGGCTGCCGTCTCTCTACTCCTCGAGGGCGTGAGAGCGCTCGGCCGAGCGCCGGGGCGGCAGGGCCGGGCAGACCGGTCGGTCAGCAGTCATGGAGGTTCCAATGCGACGTAAGACGTGGACGGCGACCATCCTCGGGTTGGCGCTGGTGGCGGGGCTCAGTGTAGCGGTGTACGGGCGCGGCGTGGCCGCCGGCAAGCTCGCCGCCGCGAGCGCTGACAGCTCCGGCGGCATGATGGGCGGCGGCTCCTGCGGCATGATGGGTGGATCTTCGTCCACCGGCAGCGGCGGCTGCGGCATGATGCAGGGCGACGCCGCGGGCAAGCCCGGCGCCATGTCGGGCGGTTGCGGCATGATGCAGGGCGGCAGCGGCGGCGGCTGCAGCATGATGCAGGGCGACGCGGCGGCCAAGCCCGGCGCGACCACGGGCGCGGCCAAGAAGGGCGGCTACGCCTGCCCGATGCACCCCGAGGTCGCGAGCGACAAGCCGGGCAAGTGCCCGAAGTGCGGCATGGCCCTGGTCCAGCGGCAGGCGGGCGGGAGCGCGGAAAAGGTGGATACGTCCAAGTGCGGCGATTGCCCGTACGGCGGCGATCCCAGCAAGTGCGGCGACTGCGCACAGGGACACGCGGCGACAACCAAGCCCAAGGCGGAGACGGCGCCGAAGCGCGACACCCTGTAGACACTCGTTCGACGCGACAGACAGACCTCCCTGCCACGAGGCCCGCGGTGGCGACCGCGGGCCTCGTGCTGTTGGGTCGTCATGGGCTTTCGGGAGCCGGTGCAGACGACGGTGACGCGCGACCGGTGATGCCGGGAGAGCCGCCGACGGAGCCGCTGTCAAGATCGTGCGCGTTCTGCGGAACCCGCGCCGGCCAAGCGGATCACTTCCTCCGGGGGGCTAGAGACGTGGCGTCAACGCGACGTTAGCCCACGGGTTCCAGCCGTACCCCGAAGGAGTCATGCCATGCGTATCAAGCGTGGATTCACGCTGATCGAATTGCTCGTGGTCATCGCCATCATCGCCATTCTGGCGGCGATCCTGTTCCCGGTCTTCGCCAAAGCCCGGGAGAAGGCCCGACAGTCGAGCTGCTTGAGCAACACCAAGCAGATCGTGCTGGCCTGCCTCCAGTACGCCCAGGACTACGACGAGCAGATCCCAAGCGGCCGGCCGCAGTACCTCGGGGTGTGCAGCGGCCAGCGGGCGGGGTTCTACCAGCACGTCATCACGCCGTACGTGAAGAATCAGCAGCTCTTTCGCTGCCCCAGCCAGACCCCGCCGTGGAACAGCAACTGCGGCAACTACTTCCCGTGGGCGCTGGCCATGAACCAGGGCACCAACTACGGCATCAACTGCGCCGCCTTCGGAACCCAGGGCGGCCTGGCCCTGGGCCGGATCATCCGTCCCGCCGAGCTGATCTACCTGACCGAGACCTGCAACGCGGGAGGCGGCTGGTGGCGGGTCGTACTACGCCGTGGTCCACAACGAGGGCAACAACGTCGCCTTCCCCGACGGTCACGCCAAGTGGCTCAAGGGCACCAACATGTACGCGCCCGTGGCGGCGTACTACTGGGCCGGCCTGCCGTGGGCCAACACGGACGCGCGCGTGCCCGGGTTCTGAGCCCAGTACGCGGCCGCCGGCCCGCACAGAGCTGATGGTTGGTTCGGACGTGCATTCCATCCTGCCCTCTGTCGCGCGCGGGGTTCGCCCGCATCCGCGCCGCGGGGCGCGGTCCGATGAAGGAGAGAGAGCCATGCAACGGACACATCAACGGCGAGCGTTCACGCTCATTGAACTGCTCGTGGTCATCGCCATCATCGCCATTCTGGCGGCGATCCTGTTCCCGGTCTTCGCCAAAGCCCGCGAGAAGGCCCGGCAGTCGAGTTGCCTGAGCAACACCAAGCAGCTCGGCCTCGCCTGGCTTCAGTACGCGCAGGACTACGACGAGACGACCATCTGGATGCGCGCCGGCCTGGGCGGCCCCGGCGCAGGCTGCGGCCCGTGGGGGTGCGGCACTGCGAACACAGTCCTCCCGTTCTACAACAGCCTGCTGGATCCGTATGCCAGGAACCGCCAGATCATGATCTGCCCGAGCTCAACCGTGCTCTGGGACCCTGGCACCGGTGGAATCACCAACTACGGTTACAACTACCAACTGGCCAGCAACGCGCGAAGCAAGTACCCGGCCTTGGGCTGCTACACGCAGGGCGGCCTGCCGCTGGCCAGGTTGGTCAGGCCCGCTCAGACCGGCGTGTTCGGCGACGCCTGGGCCTGCCCATACCCCGGCAACGGGAACTACCCCGCCTGGGGTTTCCAGCCCGCTGGCTTCAACATGTGCGGACGGGTTGAGGACCGCCACAACCAGGGCGCCAACCTGACCTACGCAGACGGCCACTCGAAGTGGCAGAACCTGCAGGCCTACGCGCCGGGAACGACGCTGTTCAGCCCGTAGCCCGTGCCCGAGACCGGGCGCTCAACCGCACCGGGTCAATGGCTGGCTAGGAGGTGCGACTCGTCCTGCCCTCTGTCTCGCAGGGGGTTCGCCGGCATCGGCCGCCGTTGCCGAGAACAAAGGAAGAGAGACATGCAACACACACAACCACGTCGAGCGTTCACGCTCATCGAGCTGCTCGTGGTCATCGCCATCATTGCCATTCTGGCGGCGATCCTGTTCCCGGTCTTCGCCAAAGCGAGGGAGAAAGCACGGCAGGCGAGTTGTAGCAGCAATCACAAGCAGATCATGCTGGCTTCGCTGCAGTACTCGCAGGACTACGACGAGAAGCAGGTGCCGGGCAACGCCGGCACCCCTGGCGCACCCTGGGGCGGCAGGCAGTGGACGGCCTCTCTGGTCGGGCCCTATGCCAAGAACCTCCAGGTGTTCGTGTGCCCGTCGTACAGCGTGGTGTTCCTGCCCGGCATGGCCGGCAACTGTGAGCAGCGCACACGCGGCGGCATCGGCTACAACTGGGTCTGGACCTCCGCCACCGGCAACTACGGCGACCAGGGCTGGCTGGGCTGGCAGAGCCTCGCCACCATCCAACGGCCAGCGGAGTTGGTGGTGTGGACAGACTCCAACTGCATCGGCACGGGGCCGTACAACGACGGCAGCGCGGGCGGGGGCGACGCCGGCCAGTTCACGGCGTGGGCCACGGGCACCTGGCCCAACAACGACCCCGCGGGTGGCGTGGGCCGGCACAACGAGGGCATCAACGTCGCCTTCGCCGACGGCCACGTCAAGTGGCTGAAGACCCGCAACATCCAACCCAACCAATGGGCTCCCGTGACCGGTTACGCCACGCCGTAGCGTACCGGTTGGCCTGCTCATCGCTCCGGGACGGACACCGGCCCGCCCCGGAGCGATGATCTGCGGGCGAACGCCCGGAGCGGGTCGCCTGCGCCGCGAGGCGGCACTCCCAGGGGGACGTCCAGAGCCTGGCAGGACCCGGAGCCGCGCACCTCGGCTACGAGTCTGCTCAGGACTCGCTCGGCGACGAGGGCCGGCCCTGAGCCCGGGGCAAGGTGAACCAGAAGCGAGCTCCCCGGCCCGGGGAGTTCTCCACGCCGATCTGTCCGCCTTGAGCTTCCACGGCGAGCTTGCAGAAGGCCAGACCCAGGCCGCTGCTGCGGGAGCTGTAGCCGCCCGAGTGTCCGCCGTGGACGAACTTCTCGAACAGCCGGCCGGCCAGCTCGGGTGGAACGCCCGCGCCGTCGTCGGTCACCGTGACGCGCAGGGCCGAGCCATCCACGGGCTCGGCGGCCAGCGTCACCGTGGAGCCGGCGGGCGCGTGCTTGACCCCGTTGCCCACCAGATTGGTGAGGATGCGTTCCAGCAAGGCCGGGTCGCCTTGGGCCGCAAGGGCGGGTAGTGGGGCTTCCACCACCAGCCGGATCCGATTCGACTCGGCGACGATGCCCAGTTGGTCTGCCGTCTCGCGCAGCGCCGTCACGATCTCGACGGTCTCGAGGCGCATCTGCATCACGCCGGCTTCCAGTCGCGCGATGTCGAGCCAGTTGTCCACCATGCGGCGGAGGTTCCGGGCGGCCTCTCCGATGCCGCCGATCCACTCGCCGGAGCCGGCGTCCTGTGTGCTGACCCTTGCCGCCAGCTCCACGTAGCCGAGGATCACCGTGAGGGGGTTCTTCATGTCGTGGACCACCATGTTCGTCAGGTCGTCCCTCAACGCCTCGGCCTCTCTCAGCTCCTGGTACGCGATCTCCAGTCGGCGCTGATAGCCGGCGATGATCCGGAACACCACGGTGCTCACCAGGACCACGAGCGCCACCTCGACCACCACCGACAGTTGATGCAGCGGCGTCATGGGGACCAGCACCATGAGGATGTGGCGCACCAGCTCCCAGGCGACGAACAGGATCCCGGCACTCACCACCAACGCACGCTGCTGTCGGGCCAGCACGCGCAAGCCCGCTCCCACGCCATCGGCCTGTGCCCGGGCCGTTCTGCCCGCCAGCCAGGGCAGGAGAAAAGCCAGCGGCACCAGAACGGCAACCGCCGCCACGTACTCACCCACTTGCGACCTCCCCGGCAGCAGCGCTGCCGAACAAACGAGTCCCGCGGCGTGCCGGCGGTTCCCGCTTCCGCGGCAAACGGCGAGCGGTCCTGCGGGGCGTCCGGAAACGGCTGCCGGAGGGAACCCGGGTTGCGCACGCGGCTCCTTGGACATGGGTCGCCGGGCACGTGGCGAACGCGTCGTTCATTCACGGGTTCGAGTCGTACCCCGAAGGAGTCATGCCATGCGTACCCAGCGTGGATTCACGCTGATCGAATTGCTCGTGGTCATCGCCATCATCGCCATCCTGGCGGCGATCCTGTTCCCGGTCTTCGCCAAGGCCCGGGAGAAGGCCCGGCAGTCGTCCTGTCTGAGCAACCTCAAGCAGATCGGCCTGGCGTTCCTGCAGTATGCGCAGGACTACGACGAGCGCCTGCCTCAGGGCTGGTACCCGGCGTTTCCGAACACCACGAACGACCCCTGGGCGCAGACGCGTGAGGTGCGGTACTTCGATGCGATCGAACCGTACTGCAAGAACCAGCAGATGTTCATGTGCCCGACGACCCAGCAGTGGATCAACGGCGGCGGCAACACCGGTGACTTGACCGTCCTCGGACGCTACTGGAGCTACGGGTACAACTGCGGGTGGGCCTGGAACCGGGCGCTGGCCCAGATCCAGTTGCCGGCGCAGGTCGCCATCAGTTGCGAGAGCAACGGCGACTGGCGCGCCAACCCGACCAACAGCGGCGGCGGCTGCCAAGGCGGCCTGGGCGACACCTGGCGCGGCCAGTGGGCGGACCAGAACGTTCACAACGGCGGCGTCAACCTGATCCTGGCCGATGGCCACGCCAAGTGGGAGAAGGGCTCCAAGGCCCTCAACGGCACCGCCAGCCGGTACCGCTGGGACTTTGATAACGGCACCATCTCCTGGGTCCCGCCCCCGCCCCCGCCGGCGGCGCCGGCGGGGGCGGCTTGATGCTCGGGCCGTGGCGGGAGAGACACAGTCGGGGAACCGAGGGGCGCGCGGCAGCTCCTTTGGGCTGTGTCGCCGGAGGCACTGCGACGCCGTGACGGCGAGCGGCCGGCCCACGGAAGGACCTTCCTATGCGTCTGCTCAGAATGCTCAGCGTCGTGCTGCTCGGCACCTCGCTCCTCGCGCCGGCCTTGCTCGCCGGCGAAGCCTCGGGCCCGGACAAGGGCTCCACGCCGATGCTCACCATCAAGCCCTTCAACCGCGGGGGCGACAGCTTCTGCGTGACGTGCGACGCCGGCCGCAATCCCGGCGCCGTGCTCTTCGTCACCCACAACGACGACGCCACGCACCGGCTCCTCACCCGCCTGGACGAGCAGTACAGGGCGAACACCGGCAAGCACCTGCACGCGGACATCATCGTCCTTGGCTCCGGGCGCGATTCGCAAGGGCTGGTCAGCTACATCCGCAACCACCACCTGAGCGTCGCGGCCGCCACCGTGGACGGCAACAACCGCGAGCTGAGGGGCTGGAAGATCAACGCGAAGGTGTCCACCACGCTGGTGCTGCTGCTCGGCCACCAGGTCCACCACAGCGCCGCCGACCTGCCGGCGGACCAGCTCGCCGCTCAGATCCGGACGATCCTCCCGCACTAGGCAGCCACCCCGAGTTGTTGTCCAGCGCGCCAACGGCGCTGGTAGGGGCGAGGGCTCCTCGCCCGTCCGGCCGGCCGGGATCGGGCGCAGAGCGCTGCCACCTCGCGCATCGGGCGGGGAG
>JACPDV010000778.1 GCA_016183835.1 Armatimonadota bacterium | reverse complement strand
GCATGGCCCTCACCCCAGCCCTCTCCCGGGGGGCGAGGGGGCCGGAGTGGGAGCCCCGGACACCCTCTCAGGATCCGCTCACCACCCGGTCCACCACGTACTGCCGCAGCTCGTCGGAGAGCATCGAGAAGTAGGCGCTGAACCCGGTGACACGCACGATCAGGTCGGGGAACCGGTCGGGCTGCTCCTTGGCCTTGAGCAGCGTGTCACGGTCCAGCACATTCAGGTTGACCATCGTCCCGCCGAGGTCGAAGTGAGCGGTGAGGAGGGCCTCGATCTTGGCCAGGCTCTCGGCGCCGTCGGCCAGTCCGGGATCCAGGTCGAGCTGCAGCGGTGCGGTGTTGCCGAAGCCCGGCTGCACCCGCGCCACGGCCAGCGCCAGTTGCGACGGCGTGCCCGGTTTGCCGCCGTTGCAGCCCGGACTCGGGTTCGGCCCGTGGGACACCGGCTCGCCGGCCCGCCGGCCGTCGGGCGTGGCCCCGAGCCGCCGTCCGTAGTCCACCACCCGCGCCCACGAAAACAGCCCCGGAACGAGCTTCGTCCCGCCCGGCGTCGGCCGTTCGGTGACGACGCCGGCGAACGTCCGCGCGATCCGTTCGGCCCACGTGTCGCCCAGCGAGTCACCCCGTCCAAACCGCTCGCTGGCGCGCATCACGAGCCGCATCCGCTCGCCCTCGGGACCCGCCCAGTTCGAGTCGAGGAGGGCCAACAGTGCGGCCCACGTGAGCCGCCCCTCGCGCTCGATCCGCTGCTCCAGCGCCGCGAAAGAGTCCGCCGCCGTGGCCAGTGAGGCGCCGTCGATGCCGATGTTGGTGTACTCCACCCCGCCGTGACTCACGTCGAGTCCGCGCTCCACCGGCCCGTGGCAGAAGAGGTCGAGCACCAGCTCCGGGAACACCTCGTGCATGTGCTCCAGGTGGACGTCGATCCCCGCGGCGGTGACCTCCACGGCGCGACGAAGGTGGCCCTCGAACCGCCGCCACAGCTCCGCCACGCTCGGCTCGGCCTCCGCCACCATTTCGCGGAGCGACAGGTCGAACAGCCAAGCGAAGTCAATCTTGATCAGGTCGGCCATCGTGTATTCGCGCCCGGGCAGGCCCAGCCAATGGCAGCCGGAGAAAGTGCGCGTCCGCGCCAGCTCGACCGGGTAGCCGAGCCGCACGAAGCCGTCCACCAGCGGCCCGTCGGCGACGAACTTGGGGCAACCGGTGCGGTCCTCGAAGAGGTAGCGCAGCCCGGCGCGCAGCAGCTCGGGATCGATGCCGCGCCCGGCGCGCACGCCGATGTTGGCCGGCGCGCCGAGCCGGTGGGCAGCCTCCAGCACGAGGAACGAGACCGGGCTGACGAGGTCGCGACCCTCGGCGTCCGTGCCGCCGAGCTGGATGTAAGCGGTCTCGCTGAGGAGCAGGCAGGCGAGGTGCAAAATCGCCTCCTCGTCGTCGAGGGTCCCGGCCGCCCGGTCGCGCTCGTAGAACGGGCGAAGCAGCTCGTCGAGCTGCCCCCATTCGCCGCTGCCGTTGTACATCTTGGCCACGGCCTGGAAGAAGACGAGCCACTGGCAGGCTTCGCGGAACGTCGCGGGCGGGTCCGTGACCTGTCGCTCGCAGATGGCAGCGATGGTCAGGAGGCTCTCGCGCAACGCCGGCTCGGCTTCGCCTTCGGCCATCCGCCGGGCCGCCTCGGCGTGCCGGGCGATCCAGCCCTGGACGCCGAGGATCACGTGCTCCAGCCCGGCGTAGAACTCCTCGGCCTCGGCGTTGATCGCGCGATGGTGCCGCACCTTGGCGAGCAGCCCGCCCCAGCCCAACTCGAGGCCGATGCCGAGGTCTGGGCAGAAGTGCTGCACGCCGCCGATGCCGGTGTCGAGGGCGTACCTGCGCTGCTCGCGGTGGAGGTGGGCGAAGCCGAAGTCGGGGTTCCAGCCGGGGTTGCGGTAGGAGATGAAGTTGACCATGTAGACCCCGGCCAGGGAGTTGGCGGGGTGGAGGTAGGTGGGGTGGGCATCGAGCAGCCGGCGGAAGTTGGCGCCGCAGGCGAGCGGGCCGAAGAAGCCGCCGCTGGGGTGGTTGCTCTCGACGGTGAAGCCCTTGAGGATCACGTCGCGGACGAGCACTCCGGAGCCGCTGACGGCCTCGACGATCTCGGCGGCGTCATCAGGGAGCGGGACCTGTCCCTGTTCATCGGCATCGCGCGGCCCGCCGAGCTCGCGTTTGCGGCGGACCTGGTCGAGTTTGTTGGCCCGAAGGATGGCGAGGCGGTCGGCGTAGGTCAGCATGGTCGGGAGCGGGGTTCGGCGCGGAGGTGGGGGCGTCCTGCCGGGGGCGGGCGTTAGCTCAGACGCACCTCACTGCCCGAGTTCCGCCCACCTGCGCCTGAGCATTGCTCCCCGGCCCCTGACCAGAGTGGCAAGCGCTGCTTGGTTCACGTCCACGATGTCCCTGAAGTCCCGATGCTGTCCGCTGACGCGCCCTTCGCTCAGCTTGGTGAGCAGGGCGGTGGCGTTGCCAAGGCCCTCCTCCAGGGACCCGACGGTGTCGTCGAACGTCCCCTTGACTTGCGTCAGAATCTGGGAGCGGAAGCAGTTGAGGTAGTGACGAAACGCCGCCTGCTCAGATAGTCCAGTGGCGGAGGGTTGCGGGCCAGCGAAGAGCGCCCCCACCTCAGGCGACATCATGAACGGATCCGGCGCCAGCAGCTCGAGCAGACCCTGGCGCTGAGCAATGTCAAGAAACGGCAGCTTGTACTCGGAAAGCGCAGAGGGTGCGTAGTACCAGATGGCGCGCTGCTTCACCTCGTCGTCGTACGAGGCTTGGAACTTTTCGGGGGGGAACGCCCGCACGTTCATCCAGGTGCCAGAGGCCAGCGCGTCCACTTTGGCAGCCGCAGCAACCAGAAGCTGCTGATTGCTGTAACCAAGCAGGACAGTTGAGCCCAGGAGCTTCAGGCCCGCTGCGAGATCGAGCAGGTTCGCCAACCATATTGGGTCGTCTACTAGGTAGCGACCGTTCGGGTGTTCGCAGACCACGTAGTAGGCTGCAGCCCGATCCCGCTCGCAGTGCGCAAGCAGGGTGGCAATGTCGTCCTCGAATCGCACTGCGTCCGCAGAGAGGGCCACGGTCTGGTACACGAGGTGACCTTGCGCCGTGGCGGTCACCTCTGCGAGTATAGTCTGTTGGTGCGCAAGCCAGTCATCGGTGACACGCCGCGCGAGCAGGCCGGGCGTGACGACCGCACAAGTGCCAAGCTGGGAGTTGAGGTCACAGAGCGCGCCGACCATACTGGCTAGCCCTGGCCCACCAAGGAGCAT
Organism: Armatimonadota bacterium; assembly: GCA_016183835.1. GTDB lineage: Bacteria > Armatimonadota > UBA10988 > UBA10988 > UBA10988 > JACPDV01. The sequence continues at coordinate 6,212 of JACPDV010000778.1, read as the reverse complement.
GTCGGTTGGGTAGTCCGACGGCCAGTACGCGTGAGAGCGCAGGCGCCTGTGCTCTGAATGAGGCAGGTAGAACTGAGGGTCCAACAGCACCTCACCGCCCGGAATCCGCCTGATGTCCGCTGCCAGTCGGCAGAGTTGCTCGGGGGACAGGTCCCGCGGGCTCAGGACGGCCTGCCCGCCGCCCCATTGCTTGAGCAGCGCCCGGGAATGCTCCATCATGCCGTAGCCGAATTGAAGATTGAGTTCCATGGTCCAGTTCCCACCCCGCAGATGCCAATGCCTGTGCGATGAGCGGACATGCATGCCGTCGTGCAACACCAACCGCATGGGGACCGCCGATCACAGGCCGTTAGCGGCCGCAACTTCGCGCATCCATGCCAGCGCCTCGGCAACGTTGGCGGGCCGCTGGTCCGGCCGCTTCCTGGTCATCGCCTCAACCAGATCCGCGAACGAGTCCGCGTCTGCACACGAGAGCCCAAGCCTCGGCAGATCGGTGTGCTCGACCCTCGAGAGCACGTCGAAGACATCACGGGCACCGGCCGTGAAATCGTTACGGCCCGTGGAGGACTCGACTACGGTCACGCCGAGCGCGAACAGGTCGGCCCGGCCATCGATCTCCGGCTTGATGTTGCGGAACTGCTCCCGCGGCGCATAGCCGGGCGTAAAGCGCCCAAAGCGTAGCACAGTCGCTGTGTTGCTGGGCATCGCCAAGTGCCTGGCGATGCCGAAGTCGAGCAGCCACCAGCCGCCGCCCGCGTCCAACATGATGTTCTCCGGCTTCACATCTCTGTGGACGATCCGCGCGCTCTCCGCGGCAGCAAGCGCCTCCAGCATCTGCAGTGACATGCAGAGCGTTTCCTGAGCGTGAAGCGCACCTGAGCCAAGTCGTTCGCGCAGTGACCGGCCCGGCACACGCGCTTCCCTGACCCAGAAGAACTCGCCCAATGCCGTGGAGATCGTGCCGGTCTCAAGTATGCGCGGGACGCGCGGCGACCGGACCTCCAGCACGGCTCTGATCTCGCGGTCCACTAGCTCCTGGCCTGACGACGGCTTGATTATCTTGAGCACCACAGGACCATCGGATGGGTGGTCAGCGCCAAACACCCATTTCTGCCCCCCTTCACTCAGAACACCCACTCTCGCCAGGGCCGGGAATTGCTGAGTCACAAACCCCAGGTCCAGCATCGCGCGCCGACCTTTCCGACTGAGCGGCCACGATGCTGTTCCGCCAGACCCAGTCGTTCAGCAACCAAGACGCATACGACCGTGGCTGTCCGCCAGGCAACCAGGCTCGAAGGTCGAGTTGTACCGTGCTAGCGGTTAGCAGACGTAGCGCATCCCCGCACTGCTCGATCCGCGCGGCGGCACTGGCGCTCCATCCGGGGATCAGTATACAAGAGCTATCGGCAAACCACAAGTTTGCCAGTGCCTGCGCCGCTGCTGCTTTGGGGTGGTCCGTCTTGGCCTCGATGGCCAATATGCTGCGCGTGGCGTAGCTCGCCCGCACTGAGCGCAGGCGCACCCAGTTTGGCGTTCGCACCAGCAGGCGGGCCTCGTCGAGCCGCTCCAGAGCGTCCAGGACTCGTTGGCCGTACTGGGCCACCAGCTCTGACGGCGATCTCGGGCCGGCTGAGCACAACAGGTGCGCCAGCCGGAGATCGTCGCGCGTGAGCGCCAGCCGCGCACGAGGCCACTCAGCGGCGACCACTGGGCGCCAGACGATGATCACAAGGTCAGGTCGTCCAGTGTCGAGTCGAGGCTCCCGGATGACCGTCGCGGAATGGCCTCGTGGAACGAGGATCTGTAGCGTGGCCAGGAACCGCCGGACCAAGTCGGCTTCCGGTCCCGGCCTCGCCCAGCCTGGCCCTTGAGCCTGCAGGAGGGCGACGCCGTTCATGGTTTGGGGCAATGCCGGTCCCATGCGCCTCACTCCTGGCACCAGTTCGCCGCGAGTGTCGGCGCGGGATGAGCCGCACCTCCACGCGCCTCGTGGCCCACCGCCTATCAGCGGACCTTCACCCAGTCGGCAATCGGGCTGCCTCCGCACCCGCGCACTCTGGCCTGGCGAGGCTTGCTCCTCCAACCATCGTGCGCCTCGCCCGACAGCGGCCGTGCTCCACTCCGCCGACACACCGTCGCTCATCCGCAGACCGCCTACTGCGCATCGTGCACTACCATGAGTCCGCTGTCAATGTCCTGTCCTGTGTCCTGCGGTAGCGACTTGCGCTACACGGACGGTGGCGGCACGCCATCTGGATCGAGGCTGCCGCCCGTTGCGAGCTTGCCCACGCAGGCACCTCTGTCCCGTAGCGCCCCGGCGAGGCCGAGCATGCTGGGCGCGTCGCACCCAAAGGTCACAAGCACTCCCCCGCCAGCGGCACCGTGAACGAAACCGTCGTCCCCCGCCCCTCGCCCGGACTGTAGAGCGTGATCTTCCCGCCCATCAGCTCCACCAGCGCCCTGGCCAGGACCAGCCCCACCCCCAGCCCGCCGTGCCGCCGCGTGTCCGTGCCGTCCGCCTGCACGAACTTGCGGAACAGGCGGTCCATCTTCTCCGGCGCCACCCCGAGCCCGTCGTCCGCCACGATCACCTGCAGGTGACCCGCCATCGGCACGTCCGCCGCGTCGGGCGACGCCGCGCGGAACGGCCCCAGCCGCTGGGCCGAGACCCGCACACTCCCGCCCGGCCGGTTGAACTTCAGGGCATTGTCCACCAGCGCCTCGAGCACCTGCCGGAGCCGCTCGGGATCGGCCATTACGCGCGCCGTCGCCACGTCCGGCGGACGCAGCTTCAGCTCCGCCTGCAGCGCGCGATCGTGCCAGCCGGGGTAGAGATTCGCGAGCAGCGCCGCCAGGTCCACCGGCTCGGCCTTCACCTCCACCTGCCCCGCCTCCAGCTTCGCCAGCAGGAGCAGCTCGCCGATCATGTGGTCCAGGTGCTGGCCCGCCTCGCGGATGATAGTCAGGTAGTCGAGCTGCCCCAGGGTCGGCTCGTCGGGCGTGCCGTCCACCAGCATCTCGGCGAAGCCGAGGATCAAGCTAAGCGGGGTCTTGAGCTCGTGGCTGACGGTGGCGAGGAACTCGGTCTTCACCCGGTCGGCCTCGGCCAGCTCGAGGTTGGCGCGCTCGAGCTCCTCGGCGCGGCGGCGGAGCTCTTCGCCGGCGGTGGCCAGGGCCTGCGCCTGGTGCACCGGGAGCGACACGTCGCGCATCACGCCGGCGGAGCCGACGCGCGCGCCATGATCGTCGCGGAGCACGCGGGCGTGGACCTCCATCCAGCGGATGCTGCCGTCGTCCACCACGAAGGGGAGCGTCTGCCGCCCGACGAGGCTGCCCAGCGGCACCAGCGCGGCCAGGCCCTCGGCCACCTTGTGGCGCTCTTCGGGCGCCACGTGCGCCTCGAGCGTGCAGCCCAGCGCGGCCGCCACGGGCTCGCCGAAGGTCTGCTGCCAGGCGTCGTTGAGATAGGTCCAGCGCCCCTCCGCATCCGCCCTGAAGACGATCTCGCGGGTCTCGTGGAGCAGCTCGCGGGTGGCCTCGACGCGGACGGCGTTGGCCACGGCGGCGGCGAGCGCCGGGGTCATGCGCTGGAGCGCGTCTTCGTCCGGCAGCTCGCCGTCGGCGCCGAGGATCAGCACGCCGACCAGCGGGTTGCCGAGGCGGAGGGGCCAGGCCAGCCAGGGCTGGTCGGGCAGGCCGTCGGGCAGGCGCGAGCCGGCGGGCGCCCGATCGCGCGGGCTGGCGAACGGCCGCCAGGCCCAGGCGGCCTCGTCGAGCGGGAGGAGGGTCGCGCCGCGGAGCGGCGCGGGCAGCCCGTGGGCGGCCATGCGGACCAGGTGCTCGTGGCGGGTCACGTAGAGGCACCCGAAGGGCAGCCCCAGATGCTGGAGCGCGCCTTCGAGACAGATCTGCGCGGCGGCCTCGAGCGACTGTCCGTCGCGGACGGCCGCATGGGCGGTTCTAAGCGCCAGGAGCTCGAGGCGGTCCAGGTCCGGACACCGCTGCTGCTCCAGGCGAGGCCAGGCCATCCATCCCTCCTCGGCCCACCATCGGCGCGCGGCGGCGGCCCGCTACGCCGATTCTTGCCATCGGCCGCCCGGCAGCATCCTTAACCTCCGTCCCCCACCCCGGCGCCCGACCGCCGCAACAACCCCTCCAGATCCGACAGGTCCGCCGCCAGCGCGTCGGCCTCCGCCTCCAGCCGGTCGAGCATCGGCTCGCGCAGCGTCTCCTCGGCGGCGTCGCGCACCACCCCGCGCAGCCGCGCGGCCAGCCGCCGCGCCCGCCACCGCACCGCGCCGTGCAGCACGGACGTCGCCCCCGCCAGCCACAGACCCAGCACGATCGCGCCCGCCTGCAGCCAGGCTTCGCTGTTGCCCACCGGCGGGCGGCCGAAGAACAGCCCCAGCCGGTCGGCCACGAACCACGCGGGCAGTCCGAGCAGCGCCAGCCACGTGGGCACGTTCAGCAGCCAGCCGAAGAGCCGCCAGCCGAGCCCGCGCCGCTCGCGCGCCCCCCGCACCGCATCGCCCACGCGGCGGCGCACGTTGTCGTCGAGCCGGTGCGCCAGGTCGGCCGCCGGCAGCTCGCCCTCCGCCGCCCGCCGCGCCCCGGCCAGCCCACGCTCGCTGGCCACCGCCCGCCAGCCGGCGCGCACCGTCTCGATCCGCCGCTGCAGGAGCGACAGCTCCTCGGGCACCGCGGCCAGCCTCACCTCCGGCTCCTCGCGCAGCGCCCAGAGCTTCGGCGAGGCCGGCGAGACCACCGCGCGCACCGCGTAGGCCGCCGCCAGGCAGAACCCCACCGGCCCGCCGAACCCCGCGCCCAGCCACGCCTCCAGGTGCAGCTTCAGCCGCGGATCGTCGAGCAGCTTGGGCGCCAGGCGCTCGCCCACCGCGTCGCACAGCGCGTGCCAGCTCGCCTCGCCGCCATCGCGCCAGGCCCGCACCCGCGCGCGGGCGTCCTCGGGCACCGCCTCGGCCAGGTGCTGCGCCAGCCGCGCCGCCAGCTCGGCCAGGTTGGTCTCCTTGATGGCGCGGATGCGGTGGGCGTCCAGCTCGTGCTCGAGCAGCAGCTCCAGGCTGACGAAGTCGTCGTCCATCGCGCCGCCCTGGCACCGGCGGAGCGCGGACACGGCGTAGACCGGCGCCTCGCCCACGCCCAGCTCCGCCAGGTGGCCGCGCAGATCGGCGAGCACGGCGGGCTCGACCCCCTCGTCGGCGCGGTTGAGCACGAAGGCGAAGGCGCGGCCGGCGCGGTACTCGGCCAGCCAGCGCGCGCCGCGGAGGTCGCGGTACTTCTCGGCGGTGACCACCCAGAGGATCACGTCAGCGCCGCGAAGCACGCCGGCGAGCATGCGGCGGTGCTCGGGGTCGATGCTGTCGTAGTCGGGCGTGTCGATCAGGATCTTGTCGCGCAGCCCCTCGCGGCGGTGCGCCACGCGGCGGCCCTGGCGGGCGAGGGCCGGGTCGAAGCCCAGCTCGTTGTCGGCGTGGTAGTAGGCAGTGACCTCCTGCGTGCAGGGGCGCTTCTCGCTGACGGGGCAGATCCCGGCCCCGGCGAGGGCGTTGAGCAGGCTCGACTTGCCCACGCCGGTGCCGCCCACGATGGCCACCTGGAGCGGGGTGAGCAGCTTGGCGCGCTGCCCGCGGACCTGCTCCACGAAGCCGGCCAGCCGCGTGCGCGTGGCTCCGTCGGGGAGCAGGCCGGTGTGGGCGACCCATTTGCCGGCGTCGTCCACCAGGCGGTCCAGCTCGGTCAGGTCGGCCGGCTCGTCGGGCTCGGCCCAGACGCGGAGCTGGGGATCGTCGAGGGGCGTCTCGTGCTGCAAGCGGTTCATGCCCGTGCCTCCGCCGCCGCCGCCAGGCCCGCCGCCGCGGCCCGCGCCGCGGCCACGAAGCCGGGCCGGTGCGAGGCAGGCAGACTGGCCTCGAAATCGTCGAGGAGCACTTCGCCGAGGAACGCCTCGAACCGCGCCTGCCGCCGGGCGGCCACCTCGCGCTCCAGGTCCTCGCGCGAGCGCCGGCCGAGGAGGTGGTCGATGAGGGCCTTGCAGACGGCGTCGGCCGCCGGCGCCAGGACCAGGTCCTCGTGGGTCAGCCCGGCGGAGTGCACCACCAGGTAGATCGACAATCCGCGCGCCGTGGCTTTGCCGACCTTGAGCCCCACGATCTGCCAGCGCTTCTCTTGGAGACCCTCGACGATGGCCTGCT